>NZ_RAWD01000022.1:0-52135 GCF_003612065.1 Corallococcus sp. CA047B | reverse complement strand
AAGAGACAGGTCCCCACCCGTGGCGCCCTCGCGCTGCTGGTCCTGGGCATCCTCACCAGCGGGCTCGCCATCTACCAGTGGATGGAGCTGCTCACGCTGCGCGCGGGCGGTTCCACCAGCTGCGGCATCAGCGAGCAGGTCAACTGCGAGACCGTCTGGAATTCGGACTTCGCCAGCGCGGTGCATGACACGCTGGGCATCCCCATCGCCGGCCTGGGCCTCGTGTGGGGGCTCGCCGCCGTGGGCCTGTCCGCGCTGTACCTCGCGTGGGCCAAGGCGAAGCGCTCCGTGCGCCCGGCCACCAACGGCCTGCGCCTGCTGGCCGCCGCGGGCATCGTCTCCGTCGTCGTCTTCGCCGGGGTCAGCGCCCAGGTGGGCGTGGTGTGCCCCACGTGCCTGGGCACCTACGCGCTGGTGATTGCCTTCGCGGGCGTCGCGTGGAAGGGCCTCCCCGGTCCCCTGCTGCCCCAGGCGGGCGAGTGGGGCGACGCGCTCAAGTGGACGGTGGGCATCTCCGCCGTCGCCTTCGTGGCCATGCAGATGCCCGGCCGCGCCACCCCGCACGCGCAGAAGGCCGGCGCGTTCCTGCCGGGCGCGACGGCCCCGGCGAAGATCACCTATGGGGATGAGGTGGAGCCCCCGCCCGTGACGCCGCCGACGCTGGAGGCCTACCTGGCGAGCCTGCCCCAGGAGCAGAAGCAGTACCTGTCCAACGCGCTCGCCCAGTACCGCGCCGCCACCCCGGAGCCGGCCCTCTACCCCGCGCGCCGCATCTACGGCCCCGTGGACGCGCCCGTGAAGGTGGTGGAGTGGACCGACAGCAAGTGTCCTCACTGCAAGTCGCTGGTGGAGGAACTGGCGGCCATCAAGCGCGGCTCGCCCGAGGGCCGGCTGTCCGTGGAGGCCCGTCACTTCCCGCTGGATGGCGCGTGCAACCCGGCCATTCCCCGCCGGGGCCCGGACGCGCCCAGCGTGCGGTGCGAAGCCGCCAAGGCGATGGTGTGCCTGGAGGACGCGCAGGACTTCTGGAAGCTGCGCAACCGGCTGTTCGCCTCCCAGGCCTTCCTGAGCACGGACAAGGTGATGGAGATCGCCACGTCCGGCTCCGTGGCGCGCCCGCAGCTGGAGGCGTGCATGAGCAGCCCCCAGACGCTGGGCAAGCTGCGCCAGGACGTCGAGTACGCCATGAAGTTCAACATCCAGGGCACGCCGCTGGTGCTGTTGAACGGCCGGCAGGTGCCGCCGTCCGCGCCGCTCATCTACTCGCTGGTGCTGGCCAACGGTGACCCCAACCACGCGGCCTTCGTCGTGCTGCCGCCCGCCCGCGCGCCGGTCGGCGGTGGCGGCCACGAGGGCCACGCCCACCCGTAGGAGTCACCGCACGCCATGGGCAAGCGCGACAAGAAGGACGAGGCCCCGGCGTCCCCGGGGCCCTTCAACAACCCCTTCGCCGCCCTGTCCGCGCAGCGGGAGGCGCTGCCCGTGGGGCCGCCTCCGCCCGCGCCCAAGGCGAAGCCCGAACCCAAGGGCCCCGCGCGCGCCGTCGTGCGCATGGAGCGCAAGGGCCGGGGCGGCAAGGAGGTGACGGTGGTGGAGCAGTTGGGGTTGCCCGCGGCCCAGCTCGACACCTGGCTCAAGGCGCTCAAGGGCGGCCTGGGCTGCGGCGGCGTGGTGGAGGAGGACGCGCTGGTGTTGCAGGGCGACCAGCGCGAACGGCTTCCCGCGCTCCTGGAAGCGCGGGGCGTCCGCAAGGTCATCATCGGCTGAGGCTCAGGTGAGGCGCGGGGTGGAGGGTTTGCTCCACCCCGGTGCTGCGCGCCGGGCCTACAGCGCGGCGATGATGGCGTCGGTGAACTCGCGCGTGGTGGCGCTGCCGCCCAAATCGCCAGTGCGCACCTTCACGTCGCCGCCGTAGACCTTCTGGATGGCGCCCTGCATGCGGCGGGCTTCGTCCTTCAGGTCCAGCCACTCCAGCATCATCACCGCGGACATCATCAGCGCGGTGGGGTTCGCGATGCCCTTGCCCGCGATGTCCGGGGCGGTGCCGTGCACGGCCTCGAAGACGGCGGTGCGCTCACCGATGTTGGCGCCCGGCACCATGCCCAGGCCGCCGACGAGGCCCGCGCACAGGTCGCTGACGATGTCGCCGTACAGGTTCTCCGTCACCATCACGTCGAACCGGGTCGGGTCCTTCACCAACTGCATGCAGAGGTTGTCGACGATGACCTCGTCGTACGTGATTTCGGGGAACTCGCGGCCGACCTTGCGGCAGCAGTCCAGGAAGAGGCCGTCCGACAGCTTCATGATGTTCGCCTTGTGGATGGCGGACACCCGCTTGCGGCCGTTCTTCCGGGCGTACTCGAAGGCGAAGCGCGCGATGCGCGTGGACGCCTTCTCCGTGATGATCTTCAGCGCCTCCACGACGCCCGGCACCACGATGTGCTCCAGGCCGGCGTAGAGGTCCTCGGTGTTCTCACGCACGACGACCAGGTCGACGTTCTCGTAGCGCGTCTTGACGTTGGGGACGCTCTTCACGGGGCGCAGGGACGAGTACAGGTCCAGCCGCTTGCGCAGGCCGACGTTGGCGGACGGCAGGCCACCGCCGACGACGGTGCCGGTGGGGCCCTTGAGGGCGACGCCGCTCTTGAGGACCGCTTCCACCGTCTCGTGGGGGAGGTTGGTGCCGAACTTGGCCACGACCTCCGCGCCGGCGTCCTTGAACTCGAACTCCAGGGGGACCTTGAGCGCTTCGAGGACGCGAATGGTGGCCGCCGAGACCTCGGGACCGATGCCGTCGCCGTTGATGACCGTCACAGTGCGCGTATTCGCCATGGGGGCGGTTCACACCACAAATCCGGGGGGGCCGGAAGGACGAAAACGGGCCTGTTTCATCCCGGGGCATGGGCCCCATCAGGCTAGGCCGGGCTCCGCGCACCCCTGCCCGGCCGGGGTGCGAGGGGTGGGCCTGCTCGGGGGCTCCAGGCCAGGGTGGACGTCCGGCATGGCCCGGGCCTTGTGACGCCGGTGCGACGCTGGACGCGGAGGACCTGGCCGCGTTCCAGACGCTCGACCGGGGGGACCGCATGGGTGGACCCGGTCGTCTGCGTGGAGGGGTAAAGGGCGCTATCGCTGGACCGCGAGGATGCGCCATCCGCGCACGTCGACAGCGTAGGTGGCGCCCAGGTCCAGGGTCAGGCCCTCCAAAGCGCAGACGCCCTTGCCGGGCGTGAAGGCCACGAGGACGACATCCTCGGACAGGTTCTTGGCGAGGACGTCGTAGGACTCACGTCGCATGAGGCAGACCTCGTCCGGTGTGGCATTCCGAGGAGGCCTGGCATCCCGCGGCAGGAAGTCGTCCATGGCGAGCTGGACCGCCGCGGAGTGGGTGCTCGGGATGAAGGTGTGCTCTCCCGGTGGGAAGCCCAACGGGAACTGGAACGCGGCGGCCTCCGCTGGGGGCGCATGTTCCGGTCGGAACGGGCGCTGGAAGAGACCGCACCCCGTCAACGACAGGGCCATGAGGAGGAGGGTGGGCTGGTTCATGGTGATTCCGTCGGGGACGCTACTTCGCCTCCACCGGGGTGACGATTCCCAGGTCCTTGTCCAGGGATGACTGAAGGAGGCCGATCAGGATCCACGTCGCGTTTCGCCGCACATAGACCTCTCCCGGATGGGCGACGTGCTTGTAGGGCAGGTACTTCATGACGGTGCATCCCCGGTCGAATTGGATCCGGATGAACCAGAGTTGGTTGTCATTCTTGAGGTCGAAGATGGACAGGGGCGAAGGCGACCACGGATGGCTGTGATAGTCGGCCAGGGTCGAGGTTCGTCCCCTCGCATCCACCACACGACTGGGTGGGGTGCACTGCTTGCGCCTGGAGGCGCCCACCGGAACGGTCTTGCCCAGAGGGGAGGCGTGACTGGCGTAATAGGTGCCGTCGCCCAGTGAGTAGATGGCTCCGCAGTATTCCTGGCCGTAGTCGTTGGCGGCGGCACCCTCCAGTTTCATGATGGCGGGGCAGAGCTGGTCGATGACCTCATCCACATCCGTGGACGGCTGGATCTCCTCCCACGGGCCCTGGACCCAGACCGTGTTTCCGGTACGCCCGAACAAGCTGCCCTCGTTCCTCACGCGATAGGTGCTTCCTGCGCAGGCGGAGAGCAGCGCGGGCAGGAGCCAGCGAAGGGAAGGGCGCGTCCTCATCTGCCTCGTGTTCTATGGCAAGAACACGAGCGCGCGGAAGTCGCTGCGTTTTCGTGAAGGTCGTCACCCGCTCAGTGGTCGAACGGCGGCGGTGAGCGGGGCTGCGTGGGGCGGTTGGGCGCCGCGCGGCGCGGGCGCTTGCGCCGCTGGATGGCGTAGGGCCGGTAGAAGGTCTCCCACATCGCGGCCCGGCGTCCTCGTGGGCGCGTGCGCAATTCGCCCAGCGGCGCCCGGATGAAGAAGGACGCGATGAAGAGGTAGCCCGCAGCCAGGGTGATGAGCAGCAGTGAGCCCATCACCATCGGACCGGGGATCCACGCCACGTGGGCCCGCTCCGTGAAGTCGTCGAAGTCGCGAGGCGGTCGCGGGTGGCTGTAGACCTTGAAGAACCACGTCACCAACAGGACGATGAGGATGGGGCCATACGCGCGGTTGAGCCGCGTGGCGATGGCCGATCCCAGCGACAACTGGATCTGCGGCCGCGACATCTCCACCGCCAGCTCCCGCAGGGCGTCTGGATCCACCGGCTCGCGCCGCAGCATCGGTGCCCACCAGCCGTCCTCCAGCAGACGCACCCGGCGGTTCCACAGGTCGTAGTACCGGTAGCGGCGCGCCTCGATGAGCAGGAAGGACACCACCATCCAGATGCCCACCAGGAACGTCACGTGCGAACTCTCCGGCGTCGCGAAGCCGAAGGAGATGACCGCCGCCGTCGTCGTGAGCGCCCAGTTCGTCGTCGTGTCCAGCCGCGTACGCCACGTGTCCGAACGGCTCAGCTCCCCACGGAAGAGCTGCGCCATGGCCTGCTGGGAGACCAGCGGCTGTTCGAGATCATTCTGTCTGCGCTCTTTGACGCTCATCCGTGACTGGGAAGGTGGGGACGACCGCCGCCCCTGACCAGGGGAGGCAGCCAGTCTGGCCCTCGTGCCCCGCGACGGCCCCGGGGCTGTGCGGAGGCGGACATTCACGCGCGGCGTCACCAGGGGGGCCGGGTGGCTGGGCGCCCGGAGCGTGCGCATCGTCCGCCCTTGAGCGTGCCTTCCGATACCGCCATCACCGCCCTGTCCGGCCTGCTCTCCGACGAGGGCGAGCGCATCACGCGCCTGTGGGCCAAGCGCCTGCGCGCGGAGACCTACGAGGTGGAGGTCCCCGGCCGCGACCTGCGCGCCCCCCTGCGCCACCTGCTGGACGAGCTTGCCCGCCTGCTCCGCGACCGGGGAGAGGACGCCGTGCGGCTGTGGCCGGAGGTGGTGCGCTCGCACGGGGCCTACCGGTACGACCAGAACTTCGAACCCGAGGACCTGACGCGCGAGTTCAAGTCCCTCCAGGAGGTGCTGCTCTACGTCTACTCGCGCCGCAACGGGGGCGTCATCGACTCGGACGTCGCGGAGCTGGTGTCGGAGCTCATCTGGGAGGCGGATGCGTCCGCGCAGGCGTCCTACGCGCGCGTGCTGAAGACAGAGGAGGTCCGCTTCCGCGAGGCCGCGGTGATGGAGTCGGTGCTCAACCACGTGGAGGTGGGCATCCTGCTGGCGGAGACGGACGGCATGGTGTCCTTCGCCTCGCCGCCGGTGAGCCGCTTGATGGGCGTGCCCATGCGCGCGGTGGTGGGCGCGCGCGCCGCCGGCTCCCTGGCCCCCGTGCTGACGCAGGTCAACGCCCGCCACCCGACGGGTGAGCCCTTCCGAGTGCAGGACATGCCGTTCCTGCGCTCGCTGCGGGAGAAGGGCCCGGTGCGCGGTGTGATGATGGTGGTGGAGCGCCCTGGCGGCAGCGACGCCACGCTGGAGATGAGCGCCACGCCGGTGTGGGAGGAGGACCACGTCCTGGCCGGCGTCATCCAGACCTTCAGCGACCGGACCGAAGCGGCGGTGAAGACCAAGGCGCTGGAGAACGCCCACGAGGAGGTGCGCAGGCTCCAGGGGCAGCTGCTGCGCCGCACGCGGCAGCAGGCGCTGGGGCAGTTGGCGAGCGGCGCCGCGCACGCGCTCAACAACTTCCTCAACGTGCTGCGGCTGCGCATCACGCTGCTGCAACGCGAATACAAGCCGGAGCACGTGGAGGCGCTGGACAAGACGGTGCGCCAGATTGGCGAGCTGGTGGCGCGGCTGCAGGAGTTCAGCGTGCAGCGCACCGAGGAGCTCCTGGCCGAGGTGCCGGTGGACCAGACGGTGCGCGAGGCGCTGGAGCTGGCGCGAGGTGAACTGGAGCAGCGCGAGCACCCCGTGCACACGGAGCTGGACCTGGGCTTCCCGTGGGGCGTGAAGGCGGATGCGGGCTTCTTCCGCGAGCTCATCGTCAACCTGCTGCTGTCCGCGAGGGACCGCATGGACGGTGGTGGAACGCTCCTGGTCCGCACCCGGCCGGAAGGGGATGGATGGCTGGCGTTGCGCATCGACGACGGGGGCTCTCCCTACGCGGTGGAGGAGCTGGCGCGGCTGTTTGATCCGCTGCGCCGCGACCCGGGCGCGCCGCAGTTCTCGCTGTTCCTGGCGGTGGCGCGCACGCAGGTGCAGCGCTGGGGTGGAGAGCTGACGGTGGAGAACCGGCCGGACGGCTCGGGCGCGAGCTTCGCCGTGCGGCTGCCGCGCTTCCGTGACACCGCGGAGGACGTGGAGGCGCTGTCGCCGCTGCCCCCGCAGCTGGCTCCGGGAGGCGTGCCGCACCTGAAGCGGCCCGCGCGCCGCGTGCTGGTGGTGGACGACGACCTGGACAATGCGCGGATGATGGCCGAGGTGCTGGGCGAAGAAGGCTACGACGTGCAGGTGGCGCACAGCCCGGAGGTGGCCTTGCGCATCTGGGAGAAGCACGCCTTCGACGCCGCGCTCCTGGACGCGGTGATGCCGGAGATGACCGGCTGGGAGCTGGCGCGGGAGCTGCGGCAGCGCTCGCCCCAGGCGTTGCTGGCCATCGTCACCGGCGCCGACGTGCGCGGGCAGAACCGCGCGAGCCTTGCGTTGGTGGACGCGGTGTTCCGCAAGCCCATCGACGTGGGGGCCCTGGACGAGTTCCTCACGCAGACCCGGAGCGAGGACGAACCCGCTGAAGGGCTGGGCGCTCCCGACCCGGCCCACTAGAGTCCCGGCGCGTGATGCCCCTGGCGGAACTGGAGCGCCTGCGCCGCAAGGTGGAGGCGGGAGACGTGCTCACCGACGCGGAGCTGGACGCGCTGCGCGCCGAGGCCGCGCAACGTCCCGGCGCCACGCTGCGCCTCACCGTGGCGCATGCGCTGGTGAACGCGGACGCCGAACGCGAAGCCCTGCCGTTGATGCAGGCCCTGCGGCGCGACTTCCCGCAGGACCTCCAGGTGCGGCTGGGGCTCGCGCGAGCCCTCCTGGGCCTGGAGCGGCACCGCGACGCGGAGGCCGAGCTGCGAGACGCCCTGGTCCTGAGCCCCGGCGACCCGGAGGCCCTGAAGGTGCTGGCCGTGCTCGCGCTGCGGCAGGGCGAGGCCGCGCGAGCTCGCGCCTATGTGGCTGAGGCCGTGGAGCGCGACCCCTTCGATGCGGAAGCGAAGCTGCTGCGCGCGGAACTGGAGGCCGCGGACCTGCCACCGGCCCCGACGCCCCAGGAGCAGGTGCTGCGACCGGAGTTCACCGCCGCGCTCACCGCCGCGCTGGGCCGTGCGGGCATGGGCTTCCGACGCCAGGGCAAGGACCTGCTGGTGAAGCTGGCGTCGGGGGGCGTGGGCCGCGTGGACGTGGGCTCGCTGTACGCGGCGTATCGCGAAGCACCTGGAGCGCAGGGGCTCACCGCGTACGTGGAAGCGCTGGCGGCGCGGTTGGGCGGTCTGTCCTCCGGCGTGGGGCCAGTGGGCGTGGCGCTGGAGACGGTGCGGCCGGTGCTGCGGCCGACGGGGTTCGTGGCGGGGACCCAGGGCGCGCTGTTCCGGACGGGTCCGGAGGGGCTGGAAATCTATTACGTGCTGGAGGACGCGGAGTTCGTGCGCTACCTGCCCGCCAGCGCGCTGGTGGCTTCAGGGCTCACGCTCGAAGCCGTGGACGCGGCGGCGTGGCGCAACCTGGAGGCACATCCCGCGGACGTGCGCCCCGTCGTCATCGACCAGGGCGAGGTGCGGCTGGCGGAGGCGTTCTCCGGCGTGTGGGCCGTGACGGGTGGCGACGGACACGATGGGGCGCGTCTGCTCACGAAGGCGCAGCGTCGGTGGCTGGATGCCGCCACGGGTGGAGGACGCCTGCGCGTGAACCTGGGCCGGCGTGAAGTGGTGCTGCTGTGCCGGGACTCGGATGCGGATTCAGTGCGGATCCTCACCTCGCTGGGACATGCGCCGGACGGTGTCCCTGGCCTGTTCCTGCTGGAAGGCGATTCGCTGCGGTCGGCGTGAAGCCTGGCGCTTCAGCCCGCCGTTCCCAAAGGCAGCCGCTCCACGAAGTGCACCTCGCGGAAGCCCAGCGTGAGCAGCAGGCCCCGGAGCGAACGTTCCGCGGACTGTCTCGCCTTGTCCTTCAAGCGCGCGTCCTGCCGCACCTCTCGCTCGAAGGCGAGCCGGGCCTTCTCCAGCAACTGCGCCGTCTGCGCGCTGTCCAGGTTGGAGTCGATGATCTCCGTCTCTCCCGGCCGCAGCGCCACCGTCACCACCATTGGAGGCAGGAGCACGTCCACGCGCGTGCCCGTGGCGCGCAGGTGGCTTGCGTCGAAGCGCTGGAAGTCGAAGCCCAGGTGCGCGTCCGCGAAGACGATGGCGCGGCCGTGCGGGTTCTTCAGCGTGTAGCTGGCCCAGAGCAACACGTCCTTCCACAGCGCGTCGGTGGCCTCCGGCTCCGGCGCGAAGGTGACCTTCTTGTAGAGGGCCACGTCCAGCGTCTCCAGCCGCGCCACCTCCCGCATCTGTTCCACCACCACGGCCGGGTCCGGCTGCCGGAAGGACGCCGGACGCAAGAGCAGCCATGCGACCAGCGCGCCCAGGGCGGCGGCGGCGAGGACGGAGAGGACTCGCGAGAGGTTCGCCATGGCCCGGCATTCTACCCGCTTCCTTCCCGGGGGCGTCCTGGGGCAGCGTGCCGGTCAGGGCTCCTGGCGGGTGGCTGGAGTCCGCAGGCCAGGGAGGCCCATGTGGACCTGACGGACGCGGAGGTGGAGGCGCTGGGCTCGCACGGCTACTTCATGCGCGACGCCTTCCTCGGTGAGACCCGCGCCCTCGCGGTGCGGGACGCGGCGCTGGCTCGCGTGCAGGCGGGGACGCTCCGGCCCGCGGGCATCCGGCGCGGTGCGGACCACGCGCTCGACACCTCCGTGCGTGGAGACCACATCGAATGGGTGCTGCCCGGCGCGGACGCCGAGCTGGAAGCGCTGTGGAACCACTTCCGCTCGCTGGGCGAAGCCGTGTCCGCGAGCGCGTACCTGGGCCTGGGCCGCTTCGACGTGCAGCTTGCCTGCTACCCCGGCGGCGGCGCGCACTACGCCCGCCACCGGGATGCGTTCCCGGGCCAGTCCAACCGGAGGCTCACCGCCATCTGGTACGCCAACGCCGGGTGGGCACCGACGGACGGCGGCCTGCTGCGCCTCTACCCGGAGGACACCAGCGCCCCGTTGGACGTGGCGCCGGTGTTGGACAGGCTGGTGGTGTTCCTGAGCGAGAGGCTGGAGCACGAGGTGCTGCCCTCGCACGCCCGGCGCCTGGCCCTCACCGCATGGTTCTACGGCCGGGGGCCGTAGCCCGCGTCGAACGAAGGACCCGGACCCGCGTCGTACGAAGGGCCCGGACCCGCGTCGACCGCGCCTCCGCCGTCCGTCCGGGGCCGGCCTTCCAGCACGCCAATGATGTGGATGCTCCCGGTGCCGGAGCCCGGGCAGTTCTCCGGGATGCGCGTCAGGGTGAGCTGCACCTGCGACATCGGTCCGTCGTAGACGTCCACGTACGCGGTGCCGGTGTACACAACCCTCCCCGCTGCGTTGTAGGCCGCCACGCCCACCCCCCGCTGGGAGCCGGCGGGGATGTTGCTCACCCCGCCCTCGATGTAGCCGTTCCCGACGTACATGTTCACCGGGCCAATGGGGGAGAAGTCGTCGCCCCACACGTGCGCCTGCGCGGACACGACGCCGCACTGATCCCCTTCCAGGGAGATGCGCATCTCCACGGCCTCCGTCCCCTCCCGGGGCTCGTCAACGGCCTCTTCGGGCCCGCAAGCGGCCACCAACAGCGCACAGCTCATTCCCAGCGCAATTCCCCAGCCGGCTCGCTTCATGTTCCCTCCCTGATGGCGCATGGACCGCGCCCCCTTCGGACACGCTCGCCCGCCTGGTTGGGACATGACTTTCTCTTCCCCCGTGCGGCGGCCCATTTCGCGGCAACTGTCCGGGAGCGTGGGAGACCGTGCTCGCCTGCCCTGCGGCCCGCTTCGATTTTCCAAGGGCATTCCAGGGGGGCGGCGGCGTCCGGAGCGCCCGCAACGCCTGTTCCCCGGCCGGGGAGTGCCTACGTTGCCCAACAGTCATCTTCGTACGAGGGGATCAGCTCATGTTCCAGAACAGGACGAAGCGTCAGTGGATGATGGGGTTGGCCATGGGGGCATCGATGGTGTTCCTCGCGGGCTGCGGAAGCTCGAAGGCCGCCCGCGTTGACGACGCGATGATGGCGAGGGTTCCCGAGGATCAGTTGGGAGACGTGCGTGACGCGCAGCTCGCTCGCACCAAGGCCGCCGACAACGTGACGCGCGCCGAGGTGGCCGTGCGTGACGCCGAGCGCGCCGCGGAGGTCTCCCGCCGCAACGGGGACGCCGCGAAGAGCCGCGTGGATGCGGAGCGGGCCGCCGTGAAGGCCGCGGAGGCGACGGGCCAGTCCAGCCCCATCGCGCAGGCCAGGTCCCAGCTCCAGGGCGCCGAAGCGGGTCGCGCCGCGGCCGAGGCCCAGGTCGCATGGCATGACCGGCAGATCGACACGCGCAAGGCGGAGAAGGACCTGCGCGACGCCGAGCTGAACGTGGCGGACGCGGAGTTGAACCTGGCCCAGTTCAAGGCCCTGGAGCGCACCGGCGACGTCCGCACCAAGGACATGTCCGAGGCCAACTTCATGTCCGCGGTGGCGAACGCCAAGCGCGAGGTGGAGGACTCACTCCGCAAGGTGGACGCGCAGAAGCGCGTGGAGAAGGACGCCCGCGCCCAGTGGGAGCGGCTGCGCTCGGAGACCCCGCAGGCCTTTGGCGGCAGCGGCTCCGCGGACTGACGCGCTGAAAAGCGACAGGCCCCTCGCACCTTCGCGTGCCAGGGGCCTGTCGTGTCTTGCATTGAAGCGCGCTACTCCACCCGCAGCGTGGCGTTGCCCACCACATCGCGCTGGAGCGTGAGCCACAGGCTCTTGCCGGAGGCATCCACCGACGCGAAGTAGTCCGTGTCCGCGGTGAGCGCCTGGCCATTCAGCGTCACCGTCTTCGGTGCGCTGGTGGCGGTGTAGCCGTGCACCACCAGCATCGGGTGCACGATTGTGCGGCCCCCGGTGTCGAACGCCAGCGCCACGCGGTTGGAGGCGGCGTCCACTTCCCAGGTGGCATAGACGGGGTTGTAGCCGGGCACGTCGTACGTCACCGGGTCGGTGCGCCCCACGCCGCCCGGGCCGCGCGTACGCACGGTGCCCTCGGTGGCGGTGAGCTTCACGCCCTGCCATGCCTCCACCTGCGATGCGAGCTTGAGCACCGGGTCGGACGCGTGCGTGCCCAGCACCATGAAGACCGAATAGCTCTGGTACGGGTAGCCGGAGAGCATCTCGTCATCCCCGATGCGCGGGTACTCCGTCTTGCCCACCGCGCCGAAGTTGCTGCCCCACGCGAGCCGGTGGGAGTTGGTGACGTCGGGCAGCTCGTACTGGTTGAGCTGGTAGGCCCAGTTGTAGTTCTCGGGCATGGGGCCGGCCTCGTGGCGCGTGCCCCACTGCGGATACAGCCAGTAGCCGCCCGCGGGCTTCTGCTGCCACGTCTGCGTTTGCACGACGCCCATCTCCGCGTCCGGCGCCGCCGTCCACATGCGCGTGTAGGGCACCACGTTCTTCTCGCGGTAGTCCCAGCCGCTTTGCAGCGTCACCGGCGAGTCCAGCGTGACGAAGCGGTGGCGGTCGCCCCAGCCCAGGCCGGCGATGTCCGTGTTGGCGTTGTCGTCGAAGGCCAGGTCGCCGTAGGGCGAGCGCACGTCGGCCTCGATGCGGTCCGCGGGGAAGCCAGACGCGTCGTGGGTAATGGCGTAGAGCGGATGGTCGCGGCCGGTGGCGAACAGGTACTGCACCGTCACCTGCACCACGTTCCCGTCCAGCGACAGCGGCCACTTCAACTCATGCAGCGCGTGGTGGGCACCCTTGAAGAGGACGCGCCCGGTGCCGCGCACGTCCTGCGTCCAGGCGCCCCACGTCTGGCCGTCCTTCAGGTGGCTGGTCACCATGCCCCAGCCGGGCACCTGCGCGCTCTGCCCATCACAGGTGCGCTGCGCTCCGGCGACCTCGTAGGTGTAGCGGCGGATGTAGCCGCCATTCCAGCCCGCGGGATCCGCCGCGTCGTTGCGCACCAGCGACACCGAACGCACGCGGCAGTCGCCATCCCGCCAGACGTAGCGGTCCGTCTTGAAGCCGCTCAGGTCCTTCGCGCACTGCAACCGCACCGGCGCGCAGGCACCGCTGGCCGGGTCGCTGGAGGGCACGTCCGTCGCGCATGCATCCGCGACGATGACGTCATCGGGATTCTCGTCCCCCGGGCGCACATCCTTGCCGCCACAGGACGCCAGCCCCAGGGCCAGCAGGGCCACGGCGCCGCGCGCGAAGGGATGCGGGGTCGTCTTCATTCCGGAGGTCATGGTCGGTCCCTTGGAGAAGTGCCTGGGTCTCCTGCCACCCTCACCCCTGGTGATGCAAGCCTCCACTCCGAGCCCCTGCCTGTTTCCCCGTGCATGGGAGCAGGCGGGCAGACGGGCCCCCGGTGGCACGACCGGGAGTCCCCGAAGCAGCAGGGCCGTGTGCAGCCTTTGGGAATGGCGGACGCATGTCGGCTTGGGGTGCTTGGGGTGATGGTATTGCTGGGCCTGTTGTCGGCGCCCGCACTCGCCGCGGACGGGGTCGAGGGGCGGGTGCAGGAGTTCTTCCTCGGGGATGGGGCCGCGCCCCAGCAGCAGCGGCAGGTCCAACTGGGCACCGGTCTGGAGTGGACGCGGCAGGAAGGGGACACGCGCTTCGAGCTGCCGGTGTTCGCCGAGTACGGGCTCAGCGACCGGGTGCAGGTGGAGGCGTCGGTGGCGCTGACGACGCCGGAGGATCCGCGCGGGCTGGACTCCGCGGAGGCCGGCGTGGGCTGGGCGCTCATCAACGACGGACGGCGCGGCTTCACGCTCAGCGTCGGCATGGACCTGCTGGCCACGCGCGACGCGGTGGACGACCGCTTCCGTCCCGGCTTTGAACCGTACCTGCTGGCGTATCAGGACGTGGGCCCGCTGGGCTTCAACCTCCAGCTCAAGGCCGAGGAGCTTCCCGGTGTGCGCGGCCTGGGCGGGGAGCTGCATCCGGACTTCGCGGCCGGCGCGGTGCTGGAGTTGGGACCGTTGCGGCCCACGGTGGAGGCCGCGTGGCGTGATGAGGATGGCACCTCCACGGTGCTCCTGGCGCCGGGCCTGCTAGCGCATCCGGCGAAGTCGCTGGAGCTGGGCGTCGCGGTGCCGTGGCGACTCCACGCGGACGGCGCGCGCGACGTGGGCGTGATGGGAATGCTCATCTGGCAGGGCGGTGGGGCGTAGCGGGGCTCGCGTCCGCTTCAGAGGGACGGAGTGAGCAGCACGACGGAGTAGCCCACCGCCGTGCGCGGCCCGGGGTTCTCGTACGAGTGCTTCTGGTCGCCCCGGAAGACGACGACGTCGCCCGCTTCGAGGACGAAGCGCTCCCCGCTGGCCACCAGCGCGAGCGTGCCGGACTCACAGGCCAGGTACTCGCGGGTGCCGGGCGTGTGGGGCACGCCGGTGATGCGCGCCTGCGCGGGCAACTCCAGCCGGTCGAACTCCATGCCGGGCAGCGGGTCGGGCAGCAGCTTGCGCAGGAAGGCCGCGCCGCGCTGGCGCACTGGAAGGCCGTCGCGCCGGTAGTGCCGCGCGCTCGCCTTGGGGCGGGCCAGCAGCTCCTCCAGCGACACCTGGAGCGCCCCCGCCACCCGGTGCAGCACGGAGAGCGTGGGGTTGGCCGCGCCCGACTCCAGGTGCGCCCAGGTGGCCCGGGGCACGCCCGCCAGCTTCGCCAACTGCACCTGCGTGGCACCCCGTGTCTCGCGCAGGGTCCGCAGGTTGCGCGCCAGTCTGCCCGGAAGGTCCTCGTCGCTCATGCGCTGGCATTCTGCCAACCCGTTGGCGGCGTTGCCATCACATCGGAGCCCTCGCGCTATCCCTCTTCCCCAAGGAGGAGCAAACCCATGGATGTGAAGAACCAGGCGGTGCTGGTGACGGGCGCGAGCCGGGGGCTGGGGCGTGCGCTGATGGAGGGCTTCGCGCGGCGTGGCGCCCGGGTGGTGGGCGTGGCCCGGGACGCGAAGGCGTTGATGGCGGCGGTGACGCCGCTCCGGATGCAGGGCCTGCAGGTGCACGCGCTGGCCTACGACGTGGGGGACAAGCAGGCCATCTACCCGCTGGTGGGCGCGGCCACCGCGCTGGTGGGACCGCTGGACGTGCTGGTGAACAACGCGAGCAGCCTGGGCCCCACGCCGCTGCCGCTCCTGTTGGACACGGCGTGCGAGGACCTGTCCCAGGTGCTGGAGGTCAACGTGCTGGGCCCCTTCCGGCTCACCAAGGCGGTGGCGGGGAGCATGGTGCTGCGAGGGCGGGGGCTCGTCGTCAACATCACCTCCGACGCGGCGGTGTCCGCGTATCCCCGCTGGGGCGCCTACGGCCTGTCGAAGGCGGCGCTGGACCACCTGACGCGCATCTGGGCGGCGGAGCTGGAAGGCAGCGGCGTGCGGTTGCTGTCGGTGGACCCCGGGGACATGGACACGCGCATGCACAGCGACGCGATTCCGGACGCGGACCCCGCGACGCTGGCGAAGCCGGAGGACGTGGCCGCGCGCATCCTCGCGCTGGTGGAGACCCGCGCCATCCCGGCCGGTCAGCGCTTCGAGGCCGCCCGGTGGGAGGCCGCATGAACGCCGCCCGCTGGCCCCGGGAACACCCCGACGCGGCGAGGCTGCTCCACGTCGAGCCCCGCGCGGGACGCCTCTCCGATGGCATCGCCGCGGGCCTGCCCGACCTCCTGCGCGAGGGCGACCTGCTGGTGCTGAACGACGCGGCCACGCTGCCCGGCTCGCTCACGGGCCGCACCGGCGCGGGCGCGCCCATCGAGCTGCGATTGCTGGCCCACGAACCGGACGACACCTGGACGGCGGTGCTCTTCGGCGCGGGAGACTGGCGCCGCCGCACCGAGGACCGCCTTCCTCCGCCCGAGCTGCCCGTGGGCGCGCACCTGGAAGTCGGAGGGCTCAAGGCCCGGGTGGTGGAGGTGTTGCCGCCTTCGCCCCGGCTCGTGCGCGTGGCCTTCGACCTGAGCGGCGCGGCGCTCTGGCACGCGCTCTATCAAGCGGGGCGTCCGGTGCAGTACTCGCACACCGCCGGGCCGCTGGCGCTGTGGCACGTACAGACGCTCTACGCCGCGCGCCCCTGGGCCGCGGAGATGCCGTCCGCGGGCCTGCCCCTCACCGCGTCCGTGTTCTCGCGGCTGAAGGCGCGCGGCGTGCGCTGGGCTTCGCTCACCCACGCGGCGGGGCTGTCCTCCACGGGCGACGCGGTCCTGGACGCGGCGCTGCCCCGGCCGGAGCGTTCGGACATTCCCGCGCGCACGGTGGAGTGGGTGGAGGAGACGCGCGCGCAGGGAGGGCGCGTGGTGGCGGTGGGCACCACCGTGGTGCGGGCCCTGGAAGGCCGCGCGACGCAGCACGGAGGAAGGCTGGTGGCGGGGGAGGACGTGACGGACCTGCTGCTGGGGCCGGGCTACGTGCTCCGGGTGGTGCACGGGCTGCTCACCGGCGTGCATGAACCGGGGAGCAGCCACCATGCGCTGCTCCAGGCCTTCGCGCCGCTTCCGCTGTTGCAGCGCGCGGCGGCGCATGCGGAAGCGGCGGGCTACCTGGGGCACGAGTTCGGCGACACGTGCCTGGTGCTGGACGCCTGAGCCGTCACTGGACGGTGGCGCCGGGCTCCAGCTCCACCTTCACCCAGCCGGGCTTGCGCAGGTCGAAGTTGCGGTACGCGTCGATGGCGGAGGCCATGGACTTCACGTGGCTGAGGATGGCGGTGGGGTCCACCGTGCCGGAGCGCACCAGCTCCAGGAGGCGCGGGATGTACTTGCGGTGGTTGCAGTTGCCCATGCGCAGGGTGAGGTTCTTGTTCATCGCCGCGCCAATGGGGAACGCGTTCATCGTCTGCGGGTACACGCCGATGATGGACAGCGTCCCGGCCTTGGCCAGCGACTCCACCGCCCACTGCGCGGCCTGCGACGGCGCGTCGCCCGGCACCCAGTTGTCGCCGTCCGGCTTCGTCTTGGGCGCGACCTGCGCGACCTCGCGCTTGAACTCCGGCTTCTCCACCTTGGCCTTCTTGGCGGCGGGGCCGTGGTGCGCGTGCACGGCGTCCACGCCCACCGCGTCGATGGCGCGGTCCACGCCGATGCCGGCGGTGAAGCGCTTGAGCGTCTCCACCGGGTCTTCCTTCTCGAAGTTGATGACCTCCGCGCCCTGGATGCGCGCCAGCTCCAGCCGGTCCTCGTGGCAGTCGATGGCGAACACGCGGCCCGCACCCAGGAGCTTCGCGCTCACGATGGCGAACAAGCCCACCGGGCCGCAGCCGAACACCGCCACGGTGTCACCGGGTTTGATCTCCGCCATCTCCGCGCCGAAGTACCCGGTGGGGAAGATGTCGGAGACGAGGATGGCCTGGTCGTCGGTGACGCCAGCGGGCACCTTCACCAGGGTGACGTGCGCGAACGGGATGCGCGCCTTCTCCGCCTGCAGGCCGTCGAAGGGGCCCGTCATGCCGGGGCCGCCGAAGAAGGCGGTGCCCGCGGCGGGGCCGTTGGGGTTGGCGTCGTTGCACTGGGCGTAATAGCCGGCGCGGCAGTAGGAGCAGTTGCCGCACGCGATGGTGGAGCAGATGACCACGCGGTCGCCCACGTTGAAGTTGCGCACGTCCTCGCCCAGCTCCTCGATGACGCCCACGCCTTCGTGGCCCAGCACGGTGCCGGGCTTCATGCCGGCCATGGTGCCGCGAATCATGTGCAGGTCGGTGCCGCAGATGGCGCTGGCGGTCAGCCGCACGACGGCATCGGTGGGCTCCTTGAGCTTCGGCTCCGGGACGTCGTCCAGCCGGATGTCCCCAATCCCATGGAATACGACGGCCTTCATGGTGCGCTCCTTGCCCGCCCGGGGCCTCGAATGACGAAACGGTCCCCGGTGCGCGCCGCGCACGGGACCTGTTGTCACTGGAGGTGGACACGGCGGTGGGGCCAGGCAAAACCCGCGCTGCTGCCCTCTCTGGAGGGCAGGCAGGGATGCGACGGTCCTAACGCCCGGCCGAGTGCACCTGGAAGGCGAGCCGCTTGCCGAAGACCTTGCGGAAGGGGGCGACCTCCCGCTCCGCGTTCCACAGCTCCAGGTCCAGCGGCTGCTTCGCGTGCAGGTGCAGCGTCACGATGTCGCGGCCGTGCGTGACCTTGAAGTCGCGGATGGGCTGGTGGTGGCTGTGGTCCAACGCGTTCGCCAGCCGCAGCAGCGTGGCCAGCTTGCGCACGCGCCGCGCTTCGGACGGGGTGAGGCCCGCCATGCCGGAGTGGGACAGCTCCGGCTGGGAGCGCCGGTGGTAGCGGGCGACGCGCGCGATGATTTCGCGCTCGCGGTCCGCGAGGCCGGGGATGTCCGCGTTGTGGATGAGGTAGTACGTGTGCCGGTGGTGGCGCTCGTGGCTGACCGCCGTGCCGATGTCATGCAAGAGCGCGGCGACCTCCAGGTGCGGGCGCACGGAGAGGGGGAGCTGGTGCAGCGCGGCCAGCCCGTCGAAGAGGGCCAGGGACATGCGGGCCACCTGGCGGGCGTGCTTCTCGTCGAAGAAGAAGCGCTGCCCGATGGCGAGCGCCGCGTCCGCGAGGCTGTGGTCGTCGCGCGACTCGTCCTGGCGGTAGAGCAGATCCACCAGCAGGCCGTCGCGCAGGCCCCGGTTGACGATGCTGACGGAGTCCACGCCCAGATGCTTCACGACGCCCTCCAGGATGACGGCGCCGGAGACGATGATGTCCGCGCGGCGCGGGTCGAAGCGCTTGCGGCGGCGCTCGGGCGGCATGGAGGCCAGCGTCTCCACGGACTGGGTGAGCTGCCTCACGGTGGCGTTGCCTCCGTTGTCGTTGACCGCGAAGCCCACCACGGCCTGGATGGTGCCGGAGGAGCCCAGGGCCACGCGGGGCAGCGCGGGCATCTGCTCGGGCAGGGTCTTGTGGAGCACCTCGTTGACGAAGCCGCGCATCAGGCGCAACTGCTTGGGCGTCACCGTGCGCGAGGTGTCGAACACCTCCGTGAGGCGCACGGAGCCCAGCGCCAGGCTCCACAGGTCGTCAGGCTTCTCCCCGGTGGCGATGGCGACCTCGGTGCTGCCCCCGCCAATGTCCACGAGCAGCGAGCGGGCGTTGGCGGGCTTCCTGTGCAGCACGCCCAGGCAGATGAGGCGGGCCTCCTCCTTGCCGCTGACGACCTCCAGGTCCAGGCCGGCCTCCTCGTGCACGCGGCGCACGATGTCCTGGCGGTTTCTGGCCTCGCGCAGGGCGCTGGTGGCGACGGCGCGCACCTGGGCCTTGTGGCGGCGGCAGAGCGCGGCGTAGCGGCGCAGGGTGGACAGCAGGCGCTCGGCGGTCTCCGGGGACATCTCGCCGGTGGCGAAGACGCCCTCGCCGCCATCGATGTGGGCACCAACGCCGTGCGCCTGGAGCTCGCGCAGGTCGCGCCAGGCGGCCTCGTACTCCTCACGGGCCTGCTTCCAGGCCGCGCCGCGCGCGTGGCCCAGGTGAAGCAGGAGGCTGCGGGTGTTCAAGAGGTCGCGCTTCATGAAGTCGAACTCCTGGCGGGTGAGGAGCGAGTCCTCGGCGGCGGTGCGTTGGTGGGCGGCTTCCCACTGGTCCATCTGGGCACCCAGGTTGCGCAGCTCGGCTTCGCGTTCACGGCGGTAGCCCATGCGCAGCTGGTCCCACTGGAGGCCGGCGCGGTCCAGGTGGTCCATGAACCGGGTGCGGGCCTTCTCCGCGGCGGTCTTCACGCGGTGCCAGTCCTGTTGATCCGCGTGGCGCAGGGCCTGGACTTCGCGGTGGAAGTCGTCGCTGCGCTCCTTGGCGCCGGTGATGAGGTCCAGCTCGTCCTCGCTCTCCGCGAGGTCCGACTGGGCTTCGAGTTCCTGGAAGCGCGCGGTCGCTTCACGGTGCTCCGCTTCCATCTTCTGGATGTAGGCCTCACGTTCCGTCATGACGTTCCCCCTGGGCACGTTGGATGGGAACAGCATGGAAACGCGGGCCCGTGGGTGCACGGGGAGGGGGGACAGGAGGCGGAGCGCTCAGTCGAGGAAGCGCCGCTGCCAGCTTCGTCGGTCATTGATGAAGGGGCTCTGTTCGGCGGAAGGGCCCGGGGGCGTCTGGAACAGCCAGGGTTCGAGCACGCGCGCGAGTTCCCGGTAGGCAGGGAGTGTCTGACCCTGTTCGGTGTCGCCGGCCTGGGGGGCCGGGCCCAGGGTGACGACAGCGCGGTCAGGCCCCAGTTCCTGCACGGTGGTGCCGGGAGAATGAAGACGGGCGCGCAGGGCTCCGGTGCCTCCCAGCTCCGCGAGCACAGGGGGGCCCAGGAAGGTCATCCAGGAGGGGCCGCGTACGCGGGTTCCCAGGTCCATGGCCAACGTCCCCAACAGGGACACATCCATTCCTGGATGGCGCAGGCTCCGCGTGGCGACCTCATCGCGGACACCCAGGATGTCGAGCTGGCATTGAAGGGAAGGTCCTGCCTGTCCGAACGAGAAGGGAAGCTCCGTCGCCAGTGCCAGCGCCAACTCGCGCACGCGGTCCGGACCTCGCTCGTCCATGAACTCCGCAGGCAGCCAGAAGCCCAGGGCACTGCTCACCGTCGGCTTGTAGCAGCGCGCTGGATTGCCAAGGTCCTTGCCGTAGTACTCGAAGCGATAGCGCAGGGCTCCGTGCTCCGTGTCACTCAGCATGACATTGGAGAAGCCCTCCGCGTGCAATTCCTGCCGTGCGATGCGCCACCCGTTGTCATCCAGCGCCAGCCATTCGCCTTCCTCGGTGGCGTACCAGCCCAGGGCATCCCTGCCCACGGTCTCCAGATAGAGGTCCAGGGCCCTCTGCACGACATGCTCCAGCCGTGAGTGCGGTTGGGGCATGTGGAAGTGGATGCGCAGGCCCTCTCGGATGAGCAGGGTTCCATCCTGGGCGTACACCCGGATCCGGGGGATGTGCTGGCTCATGGCGGAACAACTCCCATCCGGGGCATGACGCGCAAGGGACCTTCGAGAAGGCGCAGCGCCTCCCGGTAGAGCTGGTCCTGATACTCGCCTTCGTAGGGGTGGCCCCGGGGATACCTGCGCCACGGGGGCGCTGTCTCAGCGTTCACACAGGGAAATTTGAAGTCATAGACGGACTGGGCCTGGAGCGGGTCGCCCTGGTGGATGACCACGTCGGGAACGAGGGTGCCCTTGAGCTCGGCGCCGCGTCCCTGATTGAGCAGGGCGTTCACCTGCTCCTGCGTGAGGTGTGTCGTTCTGGGAATCCCCCGGTCATACCGGTACGTGGGCTCCAGGCTGAACCTTCCCGGAATCACGGCGTCGAGCTTCTGCCGGGCGCACTCCAATGCGAATTGGTGCATGGAGGTTCCCCACTTCATGGCCCGTGTCACGGCCTCTTCCCGAGCGTTGTATTCGACCACCTCGTTGCACTCCTCCTTCGTCGGGCTCTTGCCTCCATGCTGCTGGTCCAGGATCTCCGAACGGGCGTCATCCGCGCACTTCTTCAGCACCTGCTCCACCGCCCGCCGGGTGTCCTCGTCCAGCATGGCCTGGGCCCCGGCGACCACCACGGCCAGCTGCACCGCGCGAGGCACGGGCACCACCGCATCCGCTCCGGCGCACAGCGACGGTGAATGTCGACAACTGTTCGTCGCGCTGTCCACGGTCTGCTTGAAGGTCCCCGAGCCTCCGCGCGGACCCGCGCAGGCGCCAAGCCCCACCGCCACCAGCACCCACCACCCTGTCCTCGGTCCCGACACCCTGCCTCCGCGTCCGTGTCCACCCGCGCCGCCCATCCTGCCAGCCCGCGCGTCCCGGGTAGGCGTCCTGGAGTGAGACAGCGACACCGCGTCTTTCCATCACACCTGTGCGAATGCTCCCTGTCGCCCGAGGGCCCATCGACGCATGCGGCGTGAGTCGCTACCCTTCGCCCCCGTGAGCGTCGCCGAGCCGAAGACCGATAAAGCCGTTCGTCACCGCAAGATTGGCGCATGCCGCGTGCTGGGAGAGCTGGGCCGGGGCGGCATGGCGCTCGTGTATCGCGGCCTGCACGAGCTGCTTCAGCGCGAGGTGGCCATCAAGGAGCTGCTGCCCGAAGGCCAGCGCGACAAGGAGGCCCTGTCGCGCTTCCGCCGCGAGGCCCTGGCGCTCGCCGCCTTCCGCCACCAGAACATCGTCACCCTCTATGACCTGGTGGAGAAGAACGACAGCCTCTTCATGGTCATGGAGTACGTGGACGGCCCCACCCTCCACGCCCTCATCAAGGATGGCCCGCTGCCCCCGGACGTCGCCGCCGTCATCGGCGCGCGCATCGCCAGCGCGCTCGACCACGCGCACTTCCGCCGCATCATCCACCGCGACCTCAAGCCCGCGAACGTCATGCTCACCAAGTCCGGTGAGGTGAAGCTCATGGACTTCGGCATCGCCAAGGACGTGGGCCTCGAAGCCCTCACCCAGCAGGGCATGGCCGTGGGCACGCCGTCCTACATGTCCCCGGAGCAGGTGACGGGCGCCGCCATCGACGCGCGCACCGACATCTTCTCCCTGGGCGTCCTCCTCTATGAGGCCCTCTCCGGCACCCGCCCCTTCGTGGGCAAGACGGCCGGCGAGGTGTTCGCCCGCATCCGCGACGGCAAGTTCACGCCCCTCCACAAGGTGGCGCCCGGCGTGCCCGCGCCCCTGGCGCGCATCGTGAAACGCGCGCTGGCCGTGAAGCCGGAGGCCCGCTTCCCGGACGCCGCCGCCATGCGCCGTGAGTTGGACCTGTTCCTCGCCCACGAGGTGCGCGTGTCCCACCCCGCGCTGCTCGTCGCCTTCCTGCGCTACCGCGAGAAGCTCACGGAGACGGAGGCCCTGGCCCACCTCACCCAGCAGGAGCTGGGCGTGCTGGACGTCTTCTCCGCGCCGAAGCCCGCGAAGCGCGGCCAGGGCCAGTGGAAGCTGGCCGCGCTCGTCGCGGGCACGGTCGCCGCGGGCACCGGCCTCTACCTCTCCCAGGCCCAATGGATGCCGCTGCTGGAGCAGCTCACCCGCTGAGGGCCGGGGCGAAGGAGGCCGGGCGCGCGCCTACTTCTTCTTTTCGTGCGTGACGGTGACGATGGTGCCGATGCCGCCGCGCACGAAGAAGTCGCCCACCACGGTGAGCTTGCGCGGCTGGATGGCCTTCACGATGTCGTCCGCGATGGTGTTGGTCACCTTCTCGTGGAAGGCGCCCTCGTTGCGGTACGACCACATGTAGAGCTTCAGGCTCTTCAGTTCCACGCAGAGCTGATCCGGCACGTACTTGATGGTGAAGCGCGCGAAGTCCGGCTGGCCCGTCAGCGGGCACAGGCAGGTGAACTCCGGGACATCGAAGGCGATCTCATAATCGCGCTCGGGGGCGGGATTGGGGAAGGTCTGGACTTCCTTGGACGGCTGAGAGGACATGGCGGTGTCGTCTAGCACACGTCCGCCGCCTGTCGCCGCCCTCCCGAGCGTTGCCTCCCTGGCTGCCCGGCGCCGTGTCTGTCCGGGTTCCAACGTGCCAGGGCCCTTCAGGGCAGCAGATCGCCGGGGGGTGGTTTGCGATCATGCGAGGGGGTTCATATCTCCCCCAGGCGACCCCTGCCGCGCCCCCTCCCATGCTGCCACCCAATGACGTCGAGGATGTCCTCTCGTGCCTGCCCCAAGCGCTGCTGCGCGTGGGACCCGACCTGCGCGTCCAGTGGTGCGAGGAGGGCTTCGCGGCCAAGACGGGCGTGGCACTTCCACCCGGCGGCCTGCTCCTGGATGCACTGGAGCGCGGCCGCAGCCTGGACGCCCTGGAGCGCGCCATCCGCGAGGGCCGGCCCCACACGGGGCATGTCGTCACCCGCGCGCTCCGCCAGGTGCGCGTGCAGGTGAAGCCCACCCGCACGGGCGACGGCGCCGGGGCGTGGCTGGTGATGGAGCCCTCCGGCGTGGACGACGAGGGCGCCTTTTCACAGGCCGTGCGGGAGATTGCCCGCGCGGTGGGTGAGTCGCTGGAGGTGGACCACGTCTGCTCGGCCGCCGTGGTGTCCCTGGTGAGGTGTGCCCAGGTGCGACGCGCGGAGGTGTTCCTCTACGAGGAGGACGACGCGACGCTGCGCCGCATGGCGGTGTCGGACCTGGAAGGGCTCGAAGCGCCGGGGGATGCGTTCGACCCCTCGGAGGATCCGTACCGGCAGGCCCTGGCCCTGCGTCAGCCGCAGCTGGGCATCCAGCGGGGCTACGGGGACGCGGTGGGTTCGGTGTTCGCGGCGGTGCCCCTGTGCGCGCCGCGCCGCACGGTGGGCCTGCTGCTCATCTACAAGGAACAGGGCGCTTCGTTCTCCGTGCGGGAGCTGGAGATGTGGAGCGCGGCGGCCAGTCAGTTGGCGGTGGCGGTGGAGAACGCGCGCCTGCTGCGCGAGGCCCAGGCGGCCCTGCGCGTGCGCGAGGAGTTCATGTCCATTGCGTCGCACGAGCTGAAGACGCCGCTCACGCCGCTGAAGCTGGGCCTGTACACGATGGAGCGCCGCATCGCCGCAGGGCAGCCGGTGGAGCTGGCCAGCGTGCTCAAGTCGAAGCGGCAGGTGGACCGGCTCGCGGGACTGGTGGAGGACCTGCTGGACGCAAGCCGTCTGGAGCTGGGACGGCTGGCGCTGGACTCGGCTCCGTTGGAGGTGGGGCAGCTGGTGGCGGAGGTGGTGGACCATTTCCGCCATGCCTTCGAGCGCCCCTTCACGCTGGAGGTGCCTCCCGACGGCGTGTGGATGTTGGGCGACCGGGACCGGCTGGAGCAGGTGCTGGTGAACCTGCTGGAGAACGCGCACAAGTACAGCCCGGCGGGAGCGCCCATCGCGGTGCGGGTGGCGCGCGTGGCGGACGCGGCGCGCATCCAGGTGCAGGACCACGGCATCGGGATTCCGGGCGCGGACCAGGGGCAGGTGTTCCAGCGCTTCTACAGGGCGCGCAACGTGTCGCACCGCAACTTCGGCGGGCTGGGGCTGGGGCTGTTCATCAGCCACTCCATCGTGAAGATGCACGGCGGCTCGCTGGCGTTGATCAGCCGCGAGGGCGAAGGCTCCACCTTCACGTTGGACCTGCCGCGCATGGCGGCCCATGAAGTGCGCCGGCTGCCGCGTCGCGTGCTGGTGCTGGACGAGGACCGGGGGCAGGAAGCCTCCGCGGAGCGCACGCTCCGGGCGGAGGGCTTCGAGGTGTTCACCGTGCAGAACGGCGCGGAGGCCCTGCGCAAGGCGACGCACCTGCCCGTGGACCTCATCGTGCTGTCGACGAGCGCCACGCAGCCCCAGATGGGCTCCTTCCTGGAGACGTTCGCCACGCTGCCCCGCGCCCGGCCGGTGCCCATCCTGCTGGCGGGGGATTCACGGCCGTGGTGGGCGCATGAGAACGCCGCGCTGTGCGCCCGGCCCTACCGCGCGGACGAGCTGCTCGCGGGCGTGCACGACGTGCTGGCCCGGGAGCGGCGCCGGTGCGTGCCGCCGGTGGAGTCGGAGACCGTGCTCGCGTCGTAGGGCGGGCGCCTGCTCAGGAGGTGCCGAGCACGCGGAAGTCCGTGGTGCGCAGCCCCGCCCGGTCCAACGCTTCACGTGAGCGCGGATGGAGGAAGGTGGCCAGCTCCACCTCGCGCTGCGCGGCATAGCGGCTGGTGACGACCTCCGGCAGGTGGCCCGGGTGACACATCCACTCCGTGATGCCCTCGGAGGGCAGCGCCGTCAGTGCCGCCGCGAAGCGCTCCGGCGTCCAGTATGCCGCTTCTCCGGACTCACCCACGAAGTGATCATTCGTGGCCACGCCCAGTACCCGGAGGGCTTCACGCATGTCCGCGTCGATGGACCGCACCGGAAGCCCCGCGCGCCGCGCGACCCGCGCCAGTCCCTCCAGCACCCGGGGATGACGGTGCAGGTGCTTGTGCACGTCCAGGTGCGTGACGGCCTGACCCAGCATCCGCTCCGCCCGGCCCAGTTGCGCGAAGGCCTCCGCCTCCACCACGTCCGCTGGGAGCGCGTCCACGCGTGCCCCGATGAAGCCTCCGTCCACGGAGCGAAATTCGAGCGGGAAGTCGGGGCCGACAGGCGGACCCCGGTCCAGGTTCAGATGCAACCCGATGGCGAGTCCTCGCGCCTGCCTCGCGGCCTCCTCCGACCAGGGCGTGTTCACCAGGAGCGTGGAGGAGGAGACGACGCCCTCGCGCAGGGCCTGGAGGATGCCCCGCGTGATGCCCGGGTCGTAGCCCAGGTCATCGGCGTTGAGGATGAGGGCGCGGGGCGGCGTGGCGGGCTCCTTCAGGGCCGGGGACGGGCCTGGAAGAAGCGCCACATCGCCTGCGTCGCGTCCAGGTCCGGGGTGCCTTCGTTGTAGCCCGTCTGCCCGGGCCAGGCGTGCTTGCCGCCGGTGACGGCGCACAGGCTCGCGGTGGCGCTCTCCGGCGTGCAGCCGGTGGCGGCGACACAGGTGCTGTTGCCCTGATTGTACGTCTGCTGTTCCGGGCCGGTGCAGCCGTTGCGCTCGGCGAAGCGGCGCACGGACTCGGTCGCGGACGGGTAGGGCTTGCCTCCAATGATGTTGTTGCCACCGTCGTACAGGATGGTCGGATCCGCGGTGCCGTGGAAGTGGAGCACGGGGATGGCGCGGGACGGGTTGCAGTCCGCCAGTCCCTCCATGCCCGCGACCGGTGCGACGGCGGCGAAGCGCTGGGCGCGCTCACAGGCCAACCGGTAGGAGAAGAAGCCGCCGTTGGAGAAGCCGCTGGCGAAGATGCGGCGCGGATCCGTGCACACGCGCGTGTCCAGGTCCGCGAGCAGCGCGTCCACGAAGCCCACGTCATCCACGTTGGCGATCTGCGCCGGGCCACAGCACGCGACGCCGTTCCAGCTCCGGGTGTCCGGCTCACCCTGCCCGTAGACCTCCGGGAAGTTGAGGCCGCGCGGGTACACCGCGATGAAGCCCTCGGTGTCGCCCAGCGTGGAGAACTGGCTCAACTGCTCCTGCTCCACCTCGGTGGAGGCGAAGCCGTGGAAGCTGAACACCACGGGCGTGGGCTTCGTGGCGTCGTAGCCGGTGGGAACGTGGACGCGGTAGGCGCGCGTGCGGCCGCCGTGCTCGACCGTCCAGTCGTAGGTGCCCGCGGCCACGGTGAGGCCGGTGCAGGACGTGCGGTCCGGGGGCGCGACATCCCCGGCGGTGGGGTCCGGACCCTGCGTCCCCGCGTCGGGCGTGGGGGCGGGCTCATCCGAGGCGGAGTCGCAGGCGGCGGCCGTCATCAGCAGGCTGGACGCGGCGAGGACGAGGAGGCGAAGGCGCATGGAAGGGGATTTAATTCCCCGGACCGCACTCCGCCGCCAGCGCCGACGCCTGGGCGGGGAACCTTTCCGCCAGCGTACGTTTCACCTCATCCACCGCGGCGGTGTCGCCCGAGTGGGCATGCAGGCGGCAGCGCGCCGTCAGCGCCCGGGGATCATCCGGGGCCAGCCGCTCCGCTTCCCGGTACTCGCGCTCGGCACCGCGGAGGTCGCCCTGCCGGAAGAGGACGGCCCCCAGGTACGAGTGGGCCACCGCGAGCGAAGGGGCCTTTCTCACCGAGCGCTTGAGCAGCGAGGCCGCGTCGTCCAGCTTCTCCTGACGGAAGCGCACGAAGCCCAGCTCCGCGAGGGCCGCCGCGTCGTCGTGCTGACGCGTCCAGGCGGACAACACGCTGGCGGCCTCGTCCAGCCGGCCGCCTTGCGACAGGAGGTGTCCGTAGCGGGGCGCCACCTCGGCGGAGCCCGGGGACTGCGCGTACGCCTTCGCGAGCGCGGTCAAGGTGCCCGGCACATCGCCCTGGAGGGCCCGCAGGTCGGCCAGGGCCAGGGGCGCGCGGATGTCCTTGGGTGCGAGCAGGGTGGCTTCGTCGATGGCGCGCTCGGCGCGTTTGCCCATGCGCAGCTCGGTGGCGGCCCGCGCGGCGAGCAGGTGGGCCTCGGCCTCCTTCGGGAAGCGCGCGGTGTACGCCTCCGCCAGGGCGAGGGCCTGGGGGTGGGCGCCCGCGTTGAGCAGCAGGGTGCCCGCGCGGGCCAGCTCCTTGGCGGTGGCGCGTGCGTCCTTGCCCAGTCCCTCCAGCGCGGAGACCTTCGCCTCCGGCGTCGTCGCGGCCTCGGCGGCGGCGATCCGCTCGGTGGGAGGCACATCCGGACGTCGCAGGAACCAGGTCGCCCCCGCACCCATTCCGCCCAGGGCGAGCACGCCCACGAGGAGGGCGATGCCCTTGCGCGACCGGGGGGCCGTGCTGCTTCCACCCGTCGTGGATGGAGGCGCGTTCGGCTTGCCGGGGACCTCACCGCGTGAAGCGGCGGAAGGCGCGCCCAGCTTGCCCGAGGTCTCATCACGTGAAGCGGCGGAGGGCGCGTTCGGCTTGCCCGGGGCTTCACCTGGCTGCGCGGGGAGGGATGCCGGACCGTGGGGCAGGACCTCGGTTCCATCGGGAATCCCGGGCCACGAACCCGACCCGTACACTCCCGTCTGTGACGCCGTGCGCTCCGGCTCGGTGGGCCACCGCGCCATGCCGAACGGTGGCATCGCGTCCGCCGCGGGCTTCGCATCGGTGCCCGAATTCGATGGATCCGCGAGCCTCGCGCGCCGCAGGGCCAGCCGCTTGGGGTCGCGGTCCGGCGGAAACAACGTGTCCAGGTACGCGGCCACCTGCGCGGGCGTGGCGACCTCCGCGGGGCCGCCGAGCAACTCGATGGCGGTGATGAAGGTCTGGAGGCTGTCGAAGCGCGCCTCCGGATCCTTCGCGAGCGCCATCAAGCACACCGCCTCCAGCGCTTGCGGCACCGACGGGTCGAACGCGGTGGGCGGCTTCGGCCGTCCTTCCGCGATGCGCGACAGCACCTCGTCGGGCGACATGCCGGTGAAGGGCCGGCGGCCACAGAGCTGCTCGTAGAGCATCACCCCCGCGGCGAACAGGTCCGCGCGGTGGTCCACGCTGCGGCCGGCGATCATCTCCGGCGACATGTAGAAGAACTTGCCCTTCAGCGTCCCCGGCTCCGTGCCGGAGCCCAGCGCGTCCGCCTTCGCGATGCCGAAGTCGATGACCTTCACCGCGCCGTTGACGCCCACGTGGATGTTGTCCGGCGTGAAGTCGCGGTGGACGATCTTCAGGGGCCGGCCCGCCTCGTCCACGGCGCGGTGCGCGGCATCCAGCCCCCGGCACGCATCCACCAGCACGCGCAGGGTGATGCCCAGCGGCACCCGGTGCCCCAGCTCCGCGGCCTCCCGCCGCAGCTCCGCGAACGAACAGCCCTCCAACAGCTCCATGGCGATGAAGGGCTCCCCGCCCTCCATGCCCAGCTCCAGGATGGACACCACGTTGGGGTGCCGGACCTGCGCGGTGATGCGCGCCTCGTTGAGGAACATCTGCACGATGCGCCGGTCCGCGACCATGTGCGGCATCAGCTTCTTCACCGCCACCGCCGGGCCACGCTGCCCGTCCGGAGCGATGGGGCGCGCCAGATACACCTCGGCCATGCCGCCCGTCGCGATGCGCGAACTCAAGCGGTAGTGACCTGCCCACGAGAAGCCGGATTCCGACACCAAGGTGGCGGCAGTCTACGGGCCCGCGCCCCCAGCACCCAAGGTCATGCGGGGATGCCTGCCTGGTCGTCCCCACCCCTGAACCCTTGCTTCAAGGATGTTTCAGGGCGTCGCGGGCCCCGGACCGGGCCCATGCGCACCGTATTGGTCGGGCCGGGACGACGGGTGTGGGTGGAAGGAGGGGCGTACCCGGTGACCGGGGGCGGGGGTGCAGTGCTAACCTGCCGCGCTCGAAGTGGGACCCCTAAGGGGAAGGGGGCCGCCGTCACGAACCTCGCGCACCGTCGCGCATGCAGGGAGGGATGTTGGGCACCGTCCTCAAGGGTGGTTACGTCGTCGAACTGGAACCCGCCTCCGTCGAGCGGGTGGACCTGCGCATCGAAGGCGAGCGCATCGTGGCGCGCGGCGAGGACCTGACGCCCGGCCCCGACGACGAGGTGGTGGCGCTGTCCGGCAAGCTCGTCTTCCCGGGGCTCGTCAACGCGCACCACCGGCTCGCGAGCGTGCTGTCGCGCGGCATGGTGCGGCCGGCGCCGGAGACCTACCAGGCGCTGCTGGAGCAGGTGCGCTGGCCGTTCGAGAACGCGCTCGACCTGGACGCGGTGCAGGTGGGCGCCACCGCGGGCGGACTCGAATCCATCCAGTGCGGCACCACGACCCTGTTCGACCTGCACGCCTCGCCCAAGGCGGTGACGGGCTCGCTCTTGCGCATCGCGCGCGGGCTCCATGAGGTGGGCGTGCGCGGCGTGCTGTCCTACGCGGTGACGGACCGCATGGGCGCGGTGGGGCGCGAGGAGGGCCTGGAGGAGACGGTCAGCTTCGCGCGCAAGGCCCGGGGCCGCTTCCGGGGGCAGGTGGGCGCGGGGCCCGTGTTCACCCTGGGCGACGACGCGCTCCAGGGCCTGGGGGAGGCGCTCAACACCACCAACACCGGCCTGCACTTCCCGCTCGCGGAGGATCCGCTGGACGAACGGCTGTCCACCGAGCGCCACGGCAACCCGCCGGTGACGCGCCTGCTCAACGGCAACCTGCTGTCGCCCCGGGCGATGGCGGCGCACGCGGGCCACCTGGAGTGGGCGGACCTGGCGCAGGTGCTGGCCACGGGCACGTGGCTGGTGCACACGCCGCGCTCCAACCAGGGACTCGAAGTCGGCTACGCGCCGGCGCTGAAGTTCGGGGCCCGCGCGTCGCTGGGCACGGACGGCACGTCGCCGGATTTGTTCGCGGAGGCGCAGGCGGCGTTCCTGCGCTCGCGCGAGGCGGGGCAGCCCATCGACGTGCTGCGCTACCTGGCCAACGGCCACCGGCTGGCGTCGCAGGTGTTCGAGGCGGCCATTGGCCCGATGCGCGAGGGCGCGCTCGCGGACCTGCTGGTGCTGGACTACCAGTCGCCCACGCCGCTGACGGCGGAGACGCTGGCGTGGCACGTGGTCCACGGGCTGGGCAGCCGGCATGTGGAGGCGGTGATGGTGGACGGCGTGTGGCGCGTCTGGGCGCGCCGGCCGCTGTCGGTGAACCCCACCGTGGTGGCCGAGCAGTCACGCGAGGCCGCGGCGGCCGTCTGGGCACGGCTGACGACGTAGCGGGGGCGGACTTGTTCCTGGCTTGTCCCAATGTCCGGGGCCCGTTAAGTCCCGGCCATGCTCATTCCCCTGCTCGTGGTCGGACTGGTCAGCGCAGCGATTCCCCAGGTGGGCGACACCGCCCCGGACTTCACGGTGAAGGACACCGGGGGCACGTCGTACACGCTGTCGGAGATGGTGAAGAAGGGGCCCGTCATCGTGGCCTTCTTCCCCAAGGCGTTCACCGGCGGCTGCACGAAGGAGCTGACCGCGTACCGCGACCGCTACAAGGACATCGAGAAGGTGCAGGGCCAGGTGCTGGCCTTCTCCACGGACGACGCGGAGACGCTGGCGCGCTTCAAGACGGAGCTGAAGGCGCCCTTCGCGTTCATCCCGGATCCGGACGGCAAGGTCGTCAACGCGTACGACGTGAAGATGCCGGTGGTGACGGTGTCCAAGCGCTACACGTTCGTCGTGGGCGAGGACCGCAAGGTGCTCAAGGTGGACGAGGGCAAGGACGCCATCGACCCCACGGGCGCCATCGTCGCGTGCCCGCTGCGCAAGGGCGGCGCGGCCAAGCCCGCGGAGGCGCCCGCCGGGAACACGCCTCCCATCAAGGCCGCACCGCCGACGAAGTAGTCACGGCGTCGTGATGCAGGGGCTCCTCGCCTTGGAGGGAGGGGCCACGGTCCACTCGCGGACGTCCGACCGGTCCGCGCGGGCTGGAGGGGCGTCCGGCCGTTGAGGAGTTCACGCGGACCCGGGGCCGCCGCCTTGTTCGTCGGCGGCCGGAAGCGATAGCCCTGGAGGTGCCGCGCGGGCATCACCGTCCGCTGGGGGCGGGGGCGTGAAGGAAGCCCGTAGGCATGGACATCGTCTTCCTGGGTCCGCCGTGCGAGGCGTCCACTGACGGCGCGCACGGCACGGCATCGAGGCTGCTCGCGCAGGCGTTGAGGCACAGAAGGCATTCGGTCCTCCTGTTGGAACAGGCCCTGTCCGGTTCCGCGTGGTTGGAGGGGGAGCCTTCCCGCGCGCCGTACCTGAACGTGGCGGACCTGCACGCGCGCTTCCGCTCCCGGGTGCGCCGGGCGGACCTGGTGCTGGTGGACGCGGACGTGCCCCGGGTCGCGGAGGTGGGCCGCTGGGCGACGGACACCGCGCGCGGGCTCACCGTCTGCTGGGATCGCGACACGCCCCGGACGCTGCGACAGCCCCACCCTGAAGGCTCGACACGGCTGCCCCCCGAACAGCTCGCGGGCTACCAGCTCTGCCTGTGCTCCTGCGGAGGCCCCGTGCCCGCGCGTCTGGAGCGCGAGTGGGGCGTGTCCCGGGCGCGTGCGTTTCCGCCCGGTGTGCAGCCAGAGTCCTTCGCGCCGCGAGCGGTGCCAACGCGTTGGGACCTGGGGCACCTGGGGCCGTCATCGTCGGAGCGCCGGGCGCTGCTGGGGCCGTTGCTGTTCGACGCCGCGCGCGAATGGCCCGAAGGGCGGTTCGTCCTCGCCGGAGGGATGTCCGTGGTGGATGCCGCGTGGCCCTCCAACGTGACGCTGCAGGCGGCCCCTCCTTCGGATGCGCAGCCGGACTTCCAGGCGGCGCAGCGCTTCACGCTGGCCCTCTCGCGCGCGGAGCACACGCCGGGGCCGCACCTGTTCGAGGCCGCGGCCCGTGGCGCGGCGCTCATCTGCGACCCCTGGCCCGGGCTGGAGGACCTCTTCTCGCTGGGCGAGGAGGTGGTCCTGGCGCGCACCGCGAAGGACGTGCTGCGCTACCTGCGCGAGATGCCAGAGGCGGACCGGCTCCAACTGGGAGCGCGCGCCCGCGAGCGCGTGCTGGCCGAGCACACCGTGGACCACCGGGCCCTCGCGCTGGAGCGGTACGCGCAGGAGGCCGTGCGGGGCGGCTCGGCGGGCGCGCCCGTCAGTGTTCTGGAGCCACGTGAGCGTTCGCTGAACTGAGGCGACACGTCCCGGCGGGGCGCGACGCCCTAGACGTGAGGCGTCTTCATCAGCTCCCGGGGCGGGAACACGAACTGCGCCGCACCGGCCACGAGCGGCGACTCATCCCGCTGGAGCCCGGCGAGCGCCTCCAGCCGCTCCGGCGTCCAGCCCCGCCCCTCCTGCGCGTCGCGCACCACGCACTGCACGGCCAGCCGCCGCACCTCCGGAACGGGGCTGCTCCCCAATCGGGCGCCCACCGCCTGCATCGAATCCAACGGCAACTGGGCCACCGCCACCTGGGCCGCCATCAGGGCATCCGCGTGCAGCCAGCCCGCCTGTCCCAGGGCATCCAGGTGGCCCGCGAACACCAACGGCTCCAGGGCGATGGCCGCGCAGCGCACGCGAGGCACCGCCAGGCGGGGGTCCTTCGTGAGGACGACCTCGGCCAGCAGTCGCGTCGTGCGCAGGGGCACGGGGCGCATCCGCTCCCGGGGCTGGAGCAGTGAATCCAGCGCCACGCTCAGCGCCTTGCGGTCCGCCACCACCGCCTCCAGCATCCGCGCCATCAGCGGCAGGTCGTGTTCGTCGGCGCGGTGGACGAGCGCCCCCATCGCCGCGCGCACCTCGTCATCGAAAGGGGACACCAGCCGCGCGCCGCACGCGGCGAGGAAGACGCGCTCCCGGTCCTTCACCTGGAGGAACGCCGCGCGCCGCAGCAGGTCGATGCGCGCGTCGGGCTCCGGCCGCGCCAGCACCTTCGCGAGCAGCGCGGACAGCCGCGCGTCCAGGGCCTCCGTGAGCCGGTCCGCGGGGATGTCTCCCACGCGCGAGGCCATGATGGCGTCATCCCCCGCGACGGCCCGCTCGAACACCGCCCACGTGGGCTCGCGGTCCAGGTGGTCCCACAGCCCGCGCAAGAGCGCGATGCGCACGTCGCGGTGCAGGGGCAGCGCGTCCAGCTCCAGCAGCCGCCCATAGGCCGCGTCCGAGCGCAGCTCCCCCAAAAGCCGCACCACCTCCTTGGCGACGGTGACCTTCGCGAGCGGCACCTCCGCGAGCAGCGACAGCACCCGCGCGGGAGGCATGCCGTTGAACGCCCGGCGCAGGCCGTAGATGGCGATGCGCGCGCGCGAATCCCCCAGGCACTCAATCAGCGTGGGCACGCCCTGGCCCTGGTCGCACCGGGCCAGCACCCGCAGGGCCCGCTCCTGCACCGCGGGCCGCTTGTCGTCCGCCATCGCCTGGAGCGCGTCCATGGGCGCCCAGTCCAGCGCGGCCAGTCGCGTCACCGCCGCCAGCAGCGTGGGCGTGTCCCGCTCCGGGTCCTCGCACAGCTTGGCGAGCGCGCGCGAATACGTCCGGTTCTGCTCCGCCGTCCACCGGAAGAAGCCCGAGTCGAAGGGGAGGATCCAATGCGTCGCGCCCGTGGCGAACTGGCCGGTGATGGCCGGCGCGCCCAGGTACGGCCCCAGCAGGTCCTGCCGCCGCCGGTGCAGGTACTCGCGCACCACGGGGATGGCGATGACGCTCTCGTCGCGCTTGAGCAGCGTGGGCAGCATCCGGTCGAAGTCCCTGCACGCGCGGTAGCGCAAGAGCCACAGCGCGTTCCCGGACGGCTTGCCCAGCCGCAGCGCCACGCGCTCCAGCTCCGCCACCAGCTCCGGGTGCAGGGGCACGTCGCGCTTCTCGTGGAGCGCCAGCGTGACCACCTCGTCGTCCCAGCCGCGGTCCCTCCAGCGCCGCAGCGCGCCCGCGAGCGTCGCCTCGAAGCGGGGCCGGTCCTCCTTCGACAGCCACTGGCTCAGCGCCACCGCCAGCCGCCCGTCCGGCGTCACGTCCCGCACGGAGACCAGCCACTCCGACAAGCCGGGCACCAGCGCCGCGCGCTTGCCCAGGCTCTGCGCGAGCTGGAGCAGGGGACCGCCCCGCTCGCGCTCCGCCCACGACTTCGCCAGCGACAACAGGTAGGGCGCGGCCCGGCGCACCTCCTCGTCGTTCAACCGGTGGCCCAGCCCCGCGTCCCGGAGGCTGCCCCGCTCCTTGAGGAACGTGCCCAGCCACGGCGCACCCCATGAGGGATCCGCGCCGAAGGACCGCACGAGCAGCACCTCCGCCGCCAGCGCCGTCGTCGGCGACAGGTCCGCCGCGTCCAGGGCATCGCGCAGGACGCGGCCCACGGCCTCGGTGTGCTCGGCGCGCCACATCCGGCGGGGCCACCCGTTGAGGGCCTGCAGCATCGCCCCGCGCACGGGGTCCTGTTCGTTCTTCCGGGCCAGCACCAGCGCCAGCGCGGGCGCCACCCACGCGGGCTCGTCCGGACGCAGGCCGGGCAGGGCCAGCACGGCGCCCAGCGCCACGCCGCGCATGGCCGCGTCGGGATGCCCCATCGCGCCCCGGAGCACGCCCAGCGCCTCGTCCCAGGGCAGCAGCCGCGCGTAGACGACGCGCGACTCGGCCCGGGTGCCCAGCGCCACCACCTCATGCAGGTGCCGCCGCGCCTCGCGCTCGCGCAGGTCCACGGGCAGGCGCTCCAGGTAGCCCACGGGGATGACGCCATCGCGGTTGCGCATCGCCGCGCTCCAGCGCTGGAAGACGTGCTCGCGCACGCCCGCGTCCTGGATGTGGGCAATCAGCTCCGTGCCCCAGTGGGGCGCACCATCCACCGCCGCGCACCACGCCTCCGTCACGGTCCGGTGCAGGGGCTGCGCCACCTTCTTCAGCACGTCCTTCGCGGTGCCCAGCAGGTTCGGGTCGCGCTGGATGAGCCATGTCAGGGTCTCCGCGTCCAGCGTCCCCACGGCCTTCGCGAACAGCAGGTGGGGAAGGGCGACGCCGGGGTACTGGCGCAGGAGGGCCACCGTGCGCGCGGGACGAAGCCGCACCAGCGACCGCAGCGCGACCGGGTTCGGAGGAATGCCGCGCGCGAGCATCAGCTCCAGCAGCGTCTCCGCCGCGTCGGGCACCTGCTCCGACAGGCGCACCAGGCTCCAGTCCACGTTCATCCGCGTCACCGGATCCGCCTCGCCCGTCACCGCGCGCATCCGCTCGATGAACACCTCGCCCAGCACCTCCGGGGCGAACTTCGCGAGCCGCGCCCAGAACCGGTGGCTGGGCCGCTCCAGCGCGCGCGCCAGGTGCCGGCGCAGGCCCTGCTCCGAGGCCAGGGGCACCGCGTCCGCGAACGTGGCGCTGTCCCCCTTCTCCACCAGTCCGTCCAGGTACGCGTCGATGACCGCGTGCCGCTTGCGCAGCACCAGCTGGCGCAGCAGGGACTGTTCCCGGCGCATGCCGTGCGCCATGCGCAGCGCCTCCAGGGCCTGGGCATCGTCACAGGCCAGCGGCACCAGCTCGAACGCCAGCGTGCGCACCCGGAACGAGTCGTCCGCCGTGGCCTTCAGCACCGCCACGCCGTCGCGCCGGGTGAACTGGGCCGCCAGGGCCAGGCGCCGTTCGGAGGCGTCCCCCCGCGCCAGGGCCTCCAGCAGCGCCTGCGCCCGCGGCTCCGTGCGGGCCTTTCGTCCCAGGTCCACCATGTGACGCACGCGGGCGTCATGGAAGGTGGACGTCAGCTCGGCACGCAGGGCGGTCAGGGCGGGGTCGGACATGGCGCCCAAGGATGCCCGCTCCCCCGCTTTCCTGACAGACCCCGCGCCTTCTTCACGCAGGCCGGCCGGCTCAGTGCGTCGCCTCGGACGGGGTGACCGGGTAGTCGCCACTCGCATGCTCGCGCGCGTGCTGCGCGAAGAGGAAGCGGCGCACCGAGGCCCGGGTGATGAGCCCGCAGGGGGCCAGGCCCAGCACGGGCGCCACCGGCAGCGCGTCCACGTCCTCCTGGTCCATCAACTGGAGGGCGTGCGCCAGGTCCGTGTCCGGCGCCAGCGCGGGCAGCTTGCGCGCCAGGTCGCTGGCGACGAGCAGCGGGTACATGGACTCGTCGCGCCACACCTCGCGCAGCTGCTCCACCTGCACGGTGCCGTAGAGGTTGCCCATCGTGTCCAGCACCGGCAGCGTGCCCGCCTCCGACGTGAGCAGCTGGTCCGTCAGCGCGCGCAGCGGCGTGCCCGCGGGCACCGCCGCCACCTGCGTCATCAGGGTCCGCACCTGCGTGCCCGTCAGCAGGTCCTCGTCGCTCACCACCTTGGTGGAGGTGCGCTCGATGAGGTAGTGGCACAGCGCGGACGCGATGGTGCACGTCACCATCAGCGGCAGGATGATGTCGTGGCTGCCGCTCAGCTCGTACAGCATCATCATGCCGGTGAGCGGACCGCGCGTGAGCGCCGCCACCGCGCCGCCCATGCCCACGATGGCGTACGCGCCGCTGGGCCCGGTGGCCAGCGGGAAGAAGTAGTGCACCAGCGTGCCGAACGCGCCGCCCGCCATGGCGCCAATCACGGCCGCCGGGAAGAACGTGCCGCCGGACCCGCCCGAACCGATGGTGATGGACGTGGCGACGAGCTTCAGCACGCACGCCGTCACCAGGAAGATGAAGGGCAGCTGGCCCGCCGCCGCCAGGTTGATGAAGTCGTGCCCGCTGCCCCACACCGTGGGGCTCAGGAACACGAGCACGCCGGTGCACAGGCCGCCCAGCGCCGCGCGCATCGGCAGGGGCTTCCTGCCCAGCCACGGGGAGAGCCGGCCGCCCCCGCGTCCCTGGAAGAAGTGCTCCACACCGTGGAGCATCTTCACGAACGCGAACGCCAGCAGGCCACACGCGATGCCCAGCGCCGCGTAGGCGAACACCTCCGCGCCGCTGACCAGCTCGTAGTTGACCCGGTTGAGCATGGGCGCTTCGTCCAGCACGCCCCGGCTCACCAGCGTGCCCGCCACGCTCGCCAGGATGATGGGGGAGAAGACGCGCAGCTCGAACTCGCGCAGGATGATCTCCATCGCGAACACCGCGCCCGCGATGGGGGCGTTGAAGGACGCGGAGATGCCCGCCCCCGCGCCGCACGCCAGCAGGATGGACAGCTCCCGGCGGCTGAAGCCCAGCACGCGTCCCACGCTGGAGGCGAACGCCGCGCCGCCATAGACGATGGGGCCCTCGCGGCCCGCGGAGCCGCCGCTGCCGATGGTGATGGCCGACGCGATGAGCTTGAGCAGCCCCCGGTCCGCCGGCACCACGTTGGCGCCGCTCTTCACCGCGCGCACCACCTCCGGCAGGCCGTGGCCGTGCGTCTCCGGCCGGTCGCGCAGCAGCCGGCCCACCGCGAGCCCGCCCAGCGTGGGCGCCAGCAGCACCAGCCACCAGGGCAGGTGCGGCAGCGCCGCGGGCAGGTTGTGCGCGTGGCCGAACACCGCGTTGATGGCCGCCAGCCCCACCAGCGGGTAGTACAGCGACAGTCCGCCCAGCGTCAGCAGGGCCAGCAGCCGCAGGCGCCGCTTCACCTCGTCGCGCGGTCCGCCCGGCTCGATGATGCGCGCGAGCAGCAGCGCGCCCAGCGCGAGCGGCACGCCCACCAGCGCGTACTCCAGGTGCCAGCGCGCGGAGGCCAGCGACTCCATCAGCGTGCGCAGCCGCTGCGGCTTGAGCGCCGCGGCCAGCTCCGCGGCGCTGAACGTGATGCCGCTCATCACGCCAATGAGGTTGGAGAAGATGCCGGCGGCCAGGCCGCTGTAGAGCCCCACCACCGCGCCCGCGATGGGCAGCACCGACGGCGTCGGCAGGCGGATGCGGTTGGACGCACCCAGCAGGAAATAGATGAGGCGGGAGAGGTTCTGCTTCACCCACGCAATGAGCGCGGGCACGCGCTGCTCATGAGCAGGCGGAGGTTCGTCACTGTTGTTCATTTGGAGCCCCTACTAAACGGAGGAGCCCCTTGGGTTTCAAGTTTCTTGGTGAAGGCGTCGCACGGGGCCCGTCCGGCTGCACTCCACTCCACACATCGTCCGAGCGGTGCCCGGCTGCTTGCCCCCCGGCGTGCTAGGACGGCGCCGTTTTCCCACCTCTAGGAGGCATCGCACATGCTCAAGCAGGGAGACGTGGCGCCGGAGTTCACCGTGAAGGACCACACGGGGAAGACGCACCACCTGTCGGATTATCGGGGCAAGAACGTGGTGCTCTGGTTCTACCCGAAGGCGGACACGCCGGGCTGCACCGCGGAGGGTTGCTCCTTCCGCGACCACAAGGCCCAGTACGAGCAGAAGGGCACGGTCATCCTGGGCATCAGCTTCGACACGCCGGAGGAGAACCAGGCCTTCGCGAAGAAGTTCGACTTCAACTTTCCGCTGCTGTGCGACGTGGATCGCAAGGTGGGGCTGGCCTACGGGGCCGCGGATGACGCCTCGGCCGCCAACGCGCGCCGGGTGGGCGTCGTCATCGGGCCGGATGGCAAGGTGAAGGAGTGGCACGCGAAGGTGGACGCACGCGCCTTCCCGCAGGAAGCGCTGTCGCGGCTCCAGTAGTTGCGCACGGCCCCACCTTCGTGTCCCGGACGGTTCAGGGCGCGAAGGTGCGGGACGGCAGGCGTGAGCGGATGAACACCGCCACGCCTGCCAGCGCCACCCACGGCAGCAGGTGGCCCAGCATCAGGTGGCCCGCGGCGCCGTCGGGGCAGTGCACGTGCAGCACCAGCAGGCCCACGCCCGCCGAGGACAGGCCCGCCGCGAGCGCCCGGACGGGCTGGTAGGCAGAGCGGCACAGGAGCACCAGCGCCAGGGCCAGCGGCACCACCGACAGGACCACCTCCGTGCCCATGCACCCCAGGGCGCCCGTGAGGAGGGGGCGCACCTGGACGCCGGAGCGCCCCGTGAGCTGCGCCAGCGCCACGCCGACCGCGCCCAGTGCCACCAGGCCGAGGGGCCAGCGCTTCCGGCCCGGCGCGACTCCCAGCAGCGCCCCACCACCCACGCCCGCGACGATGAGCAGCGCCACGGCCGCCACGACAGGAGGAGGCGCGGAGTTGAGCAGCATCCCGTGCCGTCCGACGAGGACGAGCCCCACCGCGCCCACGGCCAGGTAGGTGACCAGCAGCACCAGGGCATCCCGCCACCATGGCGTGGGCAGGGGAGCGGCGGCCAGCTCCGTCAGCGACTTGCGCCGCGTCTCCTCCAGCTTCGCTTCACGGATGAGCGAGGCGTCACGGAGAGGCGCCGATTCATGGAGGGGCGAAGCGATGGTCGGAGGCGCGCGCACGGCGGTCGGCGCCGCCAGGGCGTGGAAGCCCTCCAGCAGCGCGCGGCAGTCCTCGCAGCCGGCCGCGTGGGAGGCCAGGTCCGGAGGCAGCGGGCCCTCCAGGCAGTCCATGACGCGTTCGCACTCGGGCGTCATTCCGCGGTCTCCTGATGAAGGGGGGCGAGCAGCTCGCGCAGCCGCACATATCCCCGGTGGGCGCGGACCTTCACCGCGCTCTCGGTGAGGCCCAGGGCCTCGGCGATCTCCGCGAAGCCCATGCCCTCGAAGCGGTGCATGAGGATGGGCAGGCGCTGGCCCTCCGGAAGCTGCTCCAGGGCCCGGTGCACGGCGCGCTCCAGGCCCGCGTCCCGGGGCTGCGGGGTGTCGGCCACGGCGGTGAGGGGCAGCTCTCCCTCCGGCGTGAGGTCCTCCGGCCGGCGGTGGCGGCGCGCATGGTCCCGCGCGGCGTTGGTGGCGATGGCGTACAGCCATGGACGCACGCGAGCCCCATCCTGGAAGCGGCCACGGGCGCGCACCATGGACAGGAACGTGAGCTGGGCCAGGTCCTCGGCGGTGGCGGGGCTGCCCGTCAGGCGCGTCAGGTAGCCCTGGATGGGGCGCGCGTAGCGCTGGAAGAGCGCATCGAACGCGGGCGCATCTCCCTGGCAGAACCGCTCCATCAACACCTCGTCCGAGTCCCCGGCGCCCTCCGGAAGTGCCGGCATGGCACCGGTACGCACGGGTGCGTCGGGAGGTTTCACGGAAGGGGAGGGCGGCTTCACGGGAGGGCGCGGACTCTAACCTTGGAGCAGGGGCCCCACTCAGGTCGCGGCGGAGGGCCGCAGTTGGGACAGCCACGCCTCGAACGCGGGCTGCCCGTGCAGGGGCGCCAGGTCCTCGTCGGAGGCGGCATAGGCCGCGTCCTGGAAGCCCAGGGCCTGGGCGCGCTGGAGCAGGCGCACCGCGTCCGTCGTGTTGCCCGCGCGCGCGAAGGCGCAGGCCGCGTCATAGGCGATGCCCGGGTCCTTCGCGTGCTGCAGCGCGGCCTCGCCCACCGCCGCGGCCTCCGAATAGGCCCCCCGGATGAAGAGCGCCCGCTCCGCGCACCGGAACGCTGACGCCGGGTCCACGCCGGGCAGCCGCAGCGCCTCCTGGACCTGGCCCAGGCGGATGAGCGCGCCCGCGTACTCGTGCATCACGGTGCGGTCCTGCGACTCGCCCCACGCCTGCTTCCAGTAGCCCACCGCCCGAGCGTCGTCGCCCACCAGCGAGAAGGCCGCCGCCACCGCGTGCATCTCCACCGGCTGGCCCTGCACCTGGGAGAAGTGGTCCAGCGCGGGCCGGCCCTGGCCCTGCTTCAGCGCCACCCAGCCCAGCAGGTAGTGCGTCCGGCTGGTGAGGCTCGCGGACAGCCCCTCCCCCTCCAGCAGCTGCTGACCCATCCGCCACGCGTCATCCAGCCGGTCCTCGCGCAGGGCCTGCTGGGCCTCGCGCAGCCCCTGGGCCTTCGGGCCTTCGGCCTCCTTGTCCTCGCTGCGCGCGCGCATCACGTCCGCCAGCACGCGGAACGCCTGGAAGCCGAACATGGCGAAGAGGACGCCCATGAACAGGGCTCCGCTCTTGATGCTGAGCAGGACGACACCCACGCACAGGCCCAGGGCCAGCACATGGGACACGATGAACCCCCGCCGGCCGAACATCCGCGTGGCGAGCGCCGTGCTGATGTGGCCGCCATCCAAGGGGGGCACGGGCAGCAGGTTCAGCACCGCCCACACCATGTTGGCGAAGAAGAAGTTGTTCAGGAAGAAGTCCGCCATCTCCGAGCGGCCCCGCACCTGCATCAGCACCAACCAGCACAGGACGCCCAGCGTCAGTCCCGCGAGGGGGCCCGCGAAGCTGCTGACCACATCCTTGTGCCAGGGCAGGGGCGCGTCCGTGTTGGGCCGGGTGACGCCGCCCATGAAGACCAGGTCCACGCTCGGCTGGTAGCCGAAGAAGCGGAAGGCCACCGCGTGCCCCAGCTCATGGACGAGCACGGACACGAAGACGATGAACATCCACGACAGCACGTAGGCCGCCACCGCGCCCGCGTAGCCCGACGAGTCGGGGTCGGTCAGCCGGTCCCCCAGCCACCCTGCGCTCGAACTCCTGCCCGGCACCGGCAGGGAGTTGTAGGCGAGCACCGCGGAGAACAGCAGGTGACTCATGTGGACGTGGACGGGGACGCTCCCGAGCCTGAAACGGAACATGGGAAGGGACCTTAATCGTTGACCCCCACCCGCGCAGGGCCGTTGTGCCCCTCGCGCGCGCTTCTGTTCCCGCCCCGCCAGGGTCCAAACGTCGATAGGGTGTCGCCGCCATGCTGAAGCTGGGTCCCTACACGCTCCCCAACCCCTACATCCTCGCGCCCATGGCGGGCGTGAGCGAGCGCCCCTTTCGCGTCATCGCCTTCCGGCTGGGCGCCGCCCTGTGCCCCACGGAGCTCGTCAGCGCCCAGGGCCTGATGCGCCAGAACCAGCGCACGCTCAAGTACCTGCGCTACGACGCCCAGGTGGAGAAGCCCTATTCGCTTCAAATCTTCGGCGGCGAGCCGGAGGCCATGGCGCTGGCGGCGAAGGTGGGCAAGGACGCGGGCGCGCAGATCATCGACATCAACATGGGCTGCCCGGTGAAGAAGGTGGTGCGCAACGGCGCCGGCAGCGGCCTGCTGTGCGACGTGCCCCGCGCCGCCGCCGTCGTCCGGGCCATCCGCGACGCCACCGGCCTGCCCGTCACCTGCAAGATCCGCTCGGGCTGGGACGCCCAGAGCCTCAACTACCTCCAGATGGCGGAGTCCCTCCAGGAAGCAGGCTGCGCCGGGCTCGCCATCCACGCGCGCACGCGCGCCCAGGGCTACTCGGGCCAGGCGGACTGGTCCCACATCGCGTCCCTGAAGCGCCACTTCCCGGAGCTGCCCATCATGGGCAACGGGGACGTGAAGACGGTGGCGGACGCCCACCGGATGCTGGACGCCACCGGCTGCGACTTCGTGATGATTGGCCGGGGCGCCCTGGGCAACCCGTGGCTCTTCCGGGAACTCACCGGCGGACCTCCGGCGACGCCCGAGGAGCGCTGCGAGCTGGTGCTGGAGCACGCCCAGGCCCACGCGGAGTTCTTCGGGGACCCCGTGGGCGCGGTGCGCTCCTTCCGCCGGCACCTGGCGTGGTACGCGCACGGCCTCAAGGGCGCGGCGCACTTCCGCTCGGAGGTGAACCAGCTCGACTCGCCCCAGGCGGTGGAGGACAGCGTCCGGCGCTTCTTCGCGGGCGCGGACACCGACCCCTCGGCTCCTCTAGAGGAGCCGGAGGTGGACTACCGGGCCGCGCTGGGCTGAGTGGCGGTGGCGCCGGCTTCGGACGGCGGCACCAGCACGCGCCCGGTGGCCACGGTGCGGAAGTAGTCGCAGGCCGGGGTGGGCCGGCGCTCCAGCGTGTCGAAGTCGACGTGGTACAGGCCGAAGCGCGGGCCCCAGCCCTCCAGCCACTCGAAGTTGTCCAGCAGGCTCCAATAAAGGTAGCCCTGGACGTCCACCCCGGAGGCGCGCGCGTCCAGCACCTGCTTCAGGTGCGCGTGGATGTATTCCGGCCGGACGGTGCCCTTCCTGTCGTCGATGCCGTTCTCCGTCACCCACACCGGCTTGCCGTAGCGCTTCACCTCCTGGAGCAGCTGACCGAAGCCCTCCGGGCGCTGCTCCCAGCCAATGTCGGTGAGCCCGCGCCCATCCGGGTCCCGGTACTTGAAGTCGATGAAGGGCGGGCGCGGCATGAAGCGCAGGTGCGCGCGCGTGTAGTAGTTGACGCCCACGAACTCCACCGAGTCGCGCGCCTCCGGGATGCGCACATCCGTGGAGGCCACGCCGGGCATGAAGACGCGCAGGTGGCCGGAGGACAGCGCCTCGTGGAAGGCGTGGTTGTAGGCCGGGGCCGCCAGCCGCACCAGCGAGCGGTCCAGCGGATGCCACCAGCGGTCCGGCGCGAACGACAGCATGTTCTGGGAGATGCCCAGCTCCACCCGGCCCAGGCGCTGACCCAGCTCCTCGCGCGCGATGGCGTGCGCGCGCACCATGTTCTCCAGCGCCGCCATCGTCTTCGCCCCGTCCGCGATGCCCGGAGGCATCAGGCCCTGGAGGTAGCCGCCCAACAAAAGCACCATCGGTTCGTTGAAGGAGATGACGAGCGCGTCCAACCCCTCCAACAAGGGCGCGCATCGGCGCACGTACTGGCGGAAGGCCTCCAGGCTCTCCGGAAGGTGCCAGGGCGTGGCCGCGTGGAACCACGTGGGGTGGGTGAAGTGATGCAGCGTCACCACCGGCCGCAGGCCATGCGCGCCAAGGCGCAGGAGCCGCTCGCGGTACGCCTCCAGCGCCTGTCCGTCGAAGCGGCCGCGTTCGGGCTCGATGCGCGCCCACTCCAGCGACAGGCGGAACGCCGTGGCCCCCACCGCCTTCGCCAGGGCGTAGTCCTCCTCGTAGCGGTGCCAGTGGTCCACCGCCCGGCCACAGCGGACGTGGGGCTCCTTCAACTTCCCCAGCCGTTCCCACCCGGCCCAGTCGTTCTCGATGCCGCCCTCCACCTGGTACGCGGACGTGGCGACGCCGAAGGTGAAGGACTCAGGGAAGGTCAGCGGGGCAGTGCGCATGCGGGCGCGCACCGTAGGCCGGCGCTTCAACGACGGGAAGCGACGCGAGGAACGCGCGCGGATGCGCGGCAGCGGACACTCAGGCCTGTCGCTCGGACCCGCGGAATGCGTCCGGAGCCGGAAATTGGCCTCCGCACGCGACGCGCTCCACCCCCCGAAGTGACCGCCACGAACGGTTGGAAGCGCCCGACGCCTAGAAATCGGCCTCGCCGCGCACTGCAATACATCACCATGCGTTGACACACTGGCATGTCGCCCGTACCATTCATTTCAAGCACTCACGTTCAGTCCAAAGTGGGTGCAGGGCTCGCGTCACCGCGGGCCTCAACCTGAACGGAGGATTCCGATGGCCGCGAAGAAGAAGACCGCGAAGAAGGCGCCCGCGAAGAAGACGACGGCGAAGAAGGCCGCGACGAAGAAGACGGCCCGCAAGACGGCCGCTGCTCCGCGCAAGGCGGCCGCCAAGAAGGGCGCCGCGAAGAAGACGACGGCGAAGAAGGCCGCCAAGCGGGCTCCCGCGAAGCGCAAGAGCGCCAAGACGGCGCCGGCGGCCCCTGAGGCCCCTCAGTCCTGAAGTACGGCGTCATGATGGACGTCGGTTGACGTCCAGTGAACGGCTCGGCGAAACCCGCCGGGCCGTTTTGCTTTTTGCGGGCTGGGGTGACACCCCGCCCGTCCGGGAGGGGCCATGTCGCTGCGTCCGGTGGAGTTCGAAGAGGTCGTGGCGGAGGTCGCGTCCCGGCTGGTGGGCGCGGTGGCCCAGAAGGCCTGGTGCCCGCTGCCCCGCCTGGCCTACGTGGAGCTGCGGGTCCCGGGCAGATCGGTGGTCCTGTGCCTGTGCTCGGAAGGCGAACTGTCCCGCCTGTCCGTCGCGGAGGACCGCTTCCCCACGCCGGGCGAACCCGCCCCCTTCCAGCGCTGGCTGCGCCAGGAGCTCACCGGCTTCAAGCTCCAGGGCGCGCGCTACCTGGAGCCAAACCGCACGGTGGTGCTGGAGTTCGAGCGCGAAACCGTGCGCCGCCGGCTGGTGCTGGAGCTGGGCTCCCCCGGGGGGCTGCTGCTCCTGAGCGACAACAACCGGGTGCTGATGCTCTCCGGAGAAGGCTTCGGTTCGCGGCGCAACCTCTATGCGGGCGCCGCCTGGACGCCACCGGAGCCCGTGTCCGAAGAAGCGCTCACGAAGGGCCGCGCGCAGCCCTCGCGCCTGGAGCCTCAGGAGGGGGACCTCCTTCCGAAGCTGCAGGCCGCCGAACGGGTGCTCGGGCAGAAGGACCGCACCAGCCGCGCGGACACCATCCGCCGCCGGCTCGCGCAGCCGTACCGCGCCCGGCTGAAGCGCTCCTCCCGGACGCTGGAGAAGGTGCGCGCGGAGGCGGCGCGGGGTCCGGAGGCGGAGAAGCACCGCGAGGTGGGCGAGCTGCTCGCGCAGAACCTGCACCGGCTCAAGCGGGGCGCCTCCGAGGTGACGCTCACCGCCTATACGGAGTCCGGCGTGGAGGAGGTCCAGGTGAAGCTGGACCCGAAGCGCACCCCCAAAGAGGAGACGGACTGGCACTTCCACCAGTACCGGCGCCTCCTGCGCGGCGTGGAGACGGCGCGCCACCGCGAGGCGGAGCTGTCGCGCGAGGTGGCGCACGCGCAGGTGGCGCTCCAGCAGATTGAAGCGATGGACGGCGCCGCGCTGCTCGCGCAGGTGGAGGTCCTCCAGGTGACCCAGGGGGAGGAGGGCCCGAAGGAGGGGCTGCCCTTCAAGGAGTACGTGGGCCACGGCGGCGCGCGCATCTGGGTGGGGCGGGGCGCGGAGGACAACGACGCGCTCACCTTCAAGGTGGCGAGGCCCTGGCACATGTGGCTGCACGCCCGGGGCCTGCCGGGCAGCCACGTGGTGGTGCCGCTGGAGAAGAACGGGGACGTGGCGCAGGAGGTGCTGCTGGACGCGGCGCACCTGGCGCTGCACCACTCGGGGGCGAAGGGCGAGCCGCGCGGCGAGGTCAGCTACATGCCGGTGAAGTTCGTGCGCAAGCTGAAGGGCGCGGCCCCCGGGCAGGTGACGTACGCGCGGGAGAAGACCTTCGTGGTGCGCATGGAGCCGGAGCGGCTGGAGCGCCTGCTCAAGTCACGCCACGGTGAACAGCCCCCCCTGCCCTGAAGGACGAGCCTCGCGTTTCCGAGCCCACGGAAGCCCGCGGAGTCTCCGCGGGATTCGGGGCACGCCGGGGGCAGCTTCGACCCGAGGTGTCACGCGCTGCGTGTGGGCGTGGTCGACGGGCAGACGGGCGTCCAACCCCCGGCCTTGAGTCCGGGGAAGTGCCGGGTACGATGCCCTCCGCGTGACGCCCGAAGCCTTCCGCCAGATGTCCCTGTTCCCGCGTGGCTCGACCGCGGAACGCGCCGCCGTTCCCGCCTCGCGTGTGCCCGAAGGTCCCGCGCCCCTGCCGCCGCGCAACCGCGTCGCGGAGGAGGCGCCGCGCGTCCTTTCCTCGACGACGACGCGCGAGGAGCTGTGGTCGCGCGCGGAGTCGCTCGCGTGGCGCCTGAGCGCGAACCTGGGGATGCCGGTGCGGCTGGCCGTGACGGACAACCGCTCCACCATGGTGTCCTTCCGCCGGGGCTCGCAGGTGCTGCAACTGCGGCTGCACCACATGTTCCTGGAGGCGCCGGAGACGGTGGTGCGCGCGGTGGCGGACTACGCGGGCCGGGGACACCGGGCCGCGGGTCAGCTCCTGGACGAGTACATCCGGGGCCAGCAGCCGCTCATCCGCCAGCTCCGCCGGGAATCCGACGCGGAGCTCAACCCGCTCGGCCGCTGCTTCGACCTGCGGGCGCTCTACAACGGCGTCAACGAGATCTACTTCCAGAACGGCATCCAGGCGCGCATCGGCTGGGGTCGCATGCCTCCGCGTCGCCGGCGCAAGTCCATCCGCCTGGGCGTCTACGACCACCAGACGCGGGAGATCCGCATCCACCCCGCGCTCGACAGGCCGGAGGTGCCCGCCTTCTTCGTGGAGTTCATCGTCTTCCACGAGATGCTCCACCAGCTGTTCCCCAGCAGCGGCCGGATGGGCAGGCGCGTGCACCATCCGCGCGCCTTCCGCGAGCGTGAGCGGACGTACCCGCACTACGGCGCCGCGCTGCGTTGGGAACGCGAGAATCTGGGCACGCTCCTGCGCGGTTGAACTCCCGCCGAGCGGCCTGGACATTTACTGGTTTACCTGACCGAGCACGTCTTGTGCGTGCTTGACCGAAACGCGGTGGGGCCGGATGTTCGCGCACCTATGCGACGAGCAAAGATTGTCTGCACCCTCGGTCCCGCCAGTCAGACCCCGGAGATGTTGGAGGCGCTGCTGGAGTCCGGCATGGACGTGGCCCGGCTCAACTTCTCCCACGGCAGCCACGAGCAGCATCAGGCGAACATCGACATGCTGCGCGCGGCCTCGCTGAAGGTCCGCAAGGCGGTGGGCATCCTCGGCGACCTGCAGGGCCCGAAGATCCGCACCGGCCGCTTCGTCACCGGCAGCACGGAGCTGAAGCACGGCGCCACCTTCCACATCACCACCGACGAAACGGTGAAGGGCACGGATGAAATCGTGTCCACCACGTACCCGCACCTGGCGGCGGACGTGAACCCGGGCGACCGCATCCTCCTGGACGACGGCCTCCTGGAGCTGCGCGTCGTGGAGACGGACAAGAAGCAGCTCATCAAGACGGAGGTCATCCACGGCGGCACGCTGAAGAACAACAAGGGCATCAACCTGCCCGGCGTGGCGGTGCGCGCGGACGCGCTCACCCCGAAGGACCGCGAGGACCTCATCTTCGGCCTCAAGGCGGGCGTGGACTACATCGCGCTGTCCTTCGTGCGTCAGCCGTCGGACCTGGACGCCGCCCGGCAGGCGATGGCGGAGGTGGGCCGCACGGTGCCCATCATCTCCAAGCTGGAGAAGCCGGAGGCCATCGCGCGCCTGGACGCCATCCTCGACAAGACGGACGGCGTGATGGTGGCCCGAGGCGACCTGGGCGTGGAGATTCCCCCCGAGGAGGTGCCGGCCGTCCAGAAGGACATCATCCGGCGCTCCAACCTGCGCGGCCTGCCCGTCATCGTGGCCACGCAGATGCTCAACTCGATGATCGACAACCCCCGTCCCACGCGCGCGGAGGCCAGCGACGTGGCCAACGCCGTGTATGACGGCGCGGACGCGCTGATGCTCTCGGGTGAGACGGCGAGCGGCAAGTTCCCCGTGGACTCCGTGCAGATGATGGAGCGCATCATCCTGGCGGCCGAGTCCTCCGTGCGCGCGCAGTACCTGCCGCGCAGCATCGAGGCGCCGCTGGGCCTGCCCCTGCACTTCCCGGACGTCATCGCGCGCGTGGCGTGCGAGGCGGCGAAGTCGAGCGGTGCCACGCTCATCGCGGCCTTCACCCTGTCGGGCGTGACGGCGCGGCTGCTCGCGCACTACCGGCCCACGGTGCCCATCGTCGCCTTCAGCCCGAACCAGGAGGTGCGCCGCCGCCTGTCGCTGCTCTGGGGCGTGGTGCCGCGCGTGCTGGAGCCCATCCAGGAGACGGAGACCATGCTCCGCCGCGTGGAGGAGGAACTGGTGTCCCGCGGCCTCGCGCGCCGGGGTGACCGCATCGTCGTGGTGTTCGGAGCGCCGGTGGGACAGCCGGGGAAGATCAACAGCCTCCGGCTGCACACCATCAGCGCCTGATTCAGCGTGTTACGCCGGGCTCTTCTTGAGGGCCCGGCGGGGAATCTCCGCTCCGACGAAGATGGAGAAGAGCTCCGGGTCCAGTTGTCCGGAGCTCGCCTCCTTCTTGAGGATGTCGAGCGCGAGCACATGCGGCACGGCTTTCTTGTAGGGCCGGTCGCTCGCGGTGAGCGCGTCGTAGATGTCGCAGATGGACATCATCCGGGACTGCACGGGGATGGTTGTGTCCGGGATGGCGCGCGGGTAGCCGGTGCCGTCCAGCTTCTCATGGTGCGCGTAGGCGATCTCCGGCACGCGGCGCAGCGCGCGCGTCCAGGGAATCTGAGACAGGAAGCGGTACGTGTGGTCCACGTGGCTCTCGATCTCCCGGCGCTCCTCCGGTGAGAGCGTGCCGCGGGTGATGGAGAGGGATTGGATCTCCGTGGGCAACAGCAGCGGCTGCCCATGGTCGTGCGCGTCGGTGAACGTGAGCTTGCCCAGCTCCAGCAGCCGCTCGAAGTTGCCCTGCGCCAGCACCGTGGGCTTGTTGCAGGTGAGCAGGAAGCCCATCACCTCATCCAATTGGGCCAGCTCGGTGGCGAGCCGCGCGTCCTCTTCCTGGTGGATGGTAGGCAGGGCGGACAGGCCGCGCGCTTCCACGGAGGCGAGCCGGCGGCGGGAGCTCTGCAGCTGCAAGTCTTTACGGGCGAGCTGGAAGCGGGCGCGCAGGCTGTCCAGCTCATGGGGGTAGAGCTTCTCCGCCTTGACGAGCACGTTCTCGCGCACGCCCACCTTGCCGAAGTCGTGCAGGAGCGAGGCGTATCGCAGCTCCTGCAGCTCCACGGGGGAGAAGCGCACCTGGGCATAGGGGCCGGTGGTGTGGTGCTCCAGCGCCTGGGCCAGGGACACGGTGAGGTCGGCGACGCGGCCGGAGTGGCCCGCGGTGGTGGGGTCGCGCGCTTCGATGGCGACGACGGACGCGGAGACGAAGCCCTCGAAGAGGCGGTTGATCTCCTCGTGGAGGAGGGCGTTCTCGATGGCGCCAGCGGCTTGGGCTCCCAGGGCGAGGAGCAGCTCCTCGTCCTCGGCGTCAAAGACAATCCCGCCGCGCTTGTTGAGGGCCTGGATGACGCCGGTGACGTCCCCGTTGGCGTCGCGCATGGGGACGCAGAGGATGGTGTGCGTGCGGTAGCCGCTGGAGATGTCGAAGCTGCTGTTGAAGCGCGAGTCGGCGTAGGCGTCCGGGATGTTGATGACGGCGCCCGTCTGCGCGACCTGGCCGGCGATGCCGCTGCCCATGGGCAGGCGGATTTCGTTCTTGGAGCCCTGGGCGACCTTGCTCCACAGCTCCTCGCGCTCGCGGTCCAGGATGAAGAGCGAGCAGCGGTCCGACTCCACGACCTTGGTGGCCTCGTAGAGGATGAGGGGCAGCAGCAGGTCGAGGTCCCGCTCGGCGCTCATCGCCTTGGCGACATCCAGGATGGAGGTCAGCTTGGCGAGCCGGCGGGACAGGTTGGGGGAGGCGGGCACGGACTGGGGAAGCACCGAGGCGGGCTCCGTGGGATGCGGCGGACCGCCGCGTTGCGCCCCAGGTTGTAGCACGCACGGTGTAGCGGCCGCCCGGCCCCCCCACCCACCAGGTCCACCGGTGTCCGCCAGCCTTCTCTCCAGCCGGGCGGAAGTACCGTGGCCGGACGGAAGCGACTATGAAGCGCGGCCATGAGCCGCCCTGTCCGCATCTCTCCTTCGCTGTTGTCCTGTGATTTCAGCCGTCTGGCCGAAGAGGTCCGTGCCATCGAGGCCGCCGGAGCGGACTGGATTCACGTGGATGTCATGGATGGCAGGTTCGTCCCCAACCTCACGCTGGGGCCGGTCATCGTGGAGGCGATCAAACGGGTGGCGACAAAGCCGTTGGACGTGCACCTGATGATTGTCGAGCCGGAGAAGTACGTGGAGGCGTTCGTGAAGGCGGGCGCGGACGTGCTGACGGTGCACCAGGAGGCGAGCCCGCATCTGCACCGCACGCTTCAGCAGATCCGCAAGGCAGGGGCGAAGCCGGCGGTGGTGTTGAACCCGGGCACGTCGCTGGTGACGATTGAAGAGGTGCTGGGCGACGTGGACATGGTGCTGCTGATGAGCGTGAACCCGGGCTTCGGGGGGCAGTCGTTCATCGAGTCCACGGTGGACAAGGTTCGCCGGCTGCGCGCGATGCTGGACGCGCGGGGGCTGGACGTGGACATCGAGGTGGACGGCGGCATCAACGCGGAGACGGCGAAGCGCGTGGTGGACGCGGGGGCGACGGTGCTGGTCGCGGGCAGCTACGTGTTCGGCGCGAAGGACTACGCGCAGGCCATCCGGTCGCTGCGGCCCTGAGCTAGGCGGCGCGGGTGTGAGCGACGGCGGCGGCGAGCCGGGCGATGCGGGTCATGAAGGTGGGGTCGCACGGCTTCACTTCGTAGTCGTCCGCGCCCAGCTCGAAGCACACGTGGCGGGTGAACTGGTCCTCCACGCCGCTGAGGATGATGACCTTGCAGTCGCGGGTGGTGGGGTCCTTCTTGAGCTGCGCGAGCAGGTCCCGGCCGTCCTGGTGCTGGTTCAGATCCAGGATGATGACGGCGGGCTGGTGCTGGCGGGCCAGCTCCAGCACGCGCTCGGAGGTCGTGTCGGAGATGCACACGAGGCCGGAGCGCTTGGCCTCCCGCACGAGGGCGGAGACGAGGAGGGGTTCATCATCCGAGATGAGGACGGTCGGGGGCGTCATGGTCCTCTGTGGGGGAACAGGGGCAGAGCAACGTGTTACTCCTTGGAACTACAGGAAGGCCTGGATCTTGTGAAGCGGGTGAACATTGTCCCGTCCTGAAGGGTAGGTAGGACAACAGTCGAGG
>NZ_RAWD01000229.1:0-16166 GCF_003612065.1 Corallococcus sp. CA047B | reverse complement strand
CGGGGGTACGCTGCGCCAGATAGCGCTCCAGCCAGAAGTAGACGGCTGGCCGACTCAGGGCTGCCAGATGCGCAGCCTCGCCCGGGCCTTTGCCCTCTGCGAGGAGTCTCACGGCCAGTAGCCGACGGAAGTGGCGAGCGTCGCGCACGCTTCGCAGCGCATGCTCCAGCTTCCGCCTGTCCTCTGCTGTCAGCCCCAGTTCGGCGGGGCTCCTCGCCGGTCGCATGGTCCAGAAAATGCGCATGCGACCGGCATTTGTCTCGGAACTTCCGGCGACCTACTTAGCTTGCGCGGCCGAACACGCGCTGGAACACCGCGTCCATCTGACGCGTGTGGTAGCCCGGGGAGAAGCAGTCCGAAATCTCCTCGGGCGTCATCATCTTGAGCAGGTCCGCGTCCGCGAGCAGCGCCTGCCGGAAGTCCACGCCCTCCTCGAACATCTTCATCGCGTTGCGCTGGACGACGACGTACGCGGCCTGCCGGTCCATGCCCTTGCGCGCCAGCTCCAAGAGCAGCCGCTGCGAGTTCACCACACCGCCCAGCAGGTCCAGGTTCTTCTGCATCTGCTCCGGGTAGACGCGCATGTTCTCCACCAGCCCGGCGAAGCGGTGGAGCATGAAGTCCAAGAGCCCCGTGGCGTCCGGCCCGATGACGCGCTCCACGGACGAGTGCGAGATGTCCCGCTCGTGCCACAGCGCCACGTCCTCCATCGCGCTCACCGCGTAGCCGCGCAGCAGGCGCGCGAGGCCGGTGAGGTTCTCCGACAGGATGGGGTTGCGCTTGTGTGGCATCGCGCTGGAGCCCTTCTGGCCCGGCGTGAAGGCCTCCTCCACCTCACGCACCTCCGTGCGCTGGAGGTGGCGGATTTCCACGGCGAACTTCTCCAGGCTGGAGCCGACGAGCGCGAGCGCGGTGAAGAACTCCGCGTGCCGGTCCCGCTGCACCACCTGGCTGGAGGCGGGCGCGGGCTTCAGGCCCAGCTTCTGGCAGACGTGCTCCTCCACCGCGGGCGGCAGGTGCGCGAACGTGCCCACCGCGCCGGAGATCTTCCCCACCGCGATGGTGTCGCGCGCGTGCTCCAGGCGCGTGCGGCCCCGGCGCAGCTCGTCGTACCAGATGGCCAGCTTGTGCCCGAAGGTGATGGGCTCCGCGTGGATGCCGTGGCTGCGGCCCATCTGCAGCGTGTGCTTGTGCTCGAAGGCGCGCTTCTCCACCGCGGCCATCACGCGGTCCATGCCCTTGAGGATGAGGTCCACCGCGTCGCGCAGGGTGAGCCCCAGCGACGTGTCCAGCACGTCCGAGGACGTCATGCCCAGGTGCAGCCAGCGCGCGCTGGGCCCCACGCGCTCCTCCACGAAGGTGAGGAACGCGATGACGTCGTGCTTGGTGGTGCGCTCGATTTCGTCGATGCGCGCGGCGTCCTCGGCGGAGAAGTCACCGGCGCGGGCCAGGCAGTCCGCCAGCGCTTCTTTCGGGGCCAGCCCCTGCGCGACCATGCCCTCCAGCGCGGCGAGCTCCACGTCGCGCCAGCGGCGATAGCGGGCGACGTCGGACCAGAGGGAGGCCATCTCCTGACGGCTGTATCTTGGAATCACTCGTAGACCTTCACGGCAAAGTCCCGGCGCGCCGCGAACCGGAGCACTTCCAGCGCGACGTCACAGGACGGACCTGACTTCTTCGCGGCGGTGAGGTTGAACGAGAGGTCCAGGCCTTCAGGCCGCGCCACCGCCAGCGCACCGGGATCGACCCTCTCGTGGATGATGCGGTTGGCCAGCCTCCCCGCCTGCTGTCCGAGCGCCAGCGGGGCCGGCGAGAGGGCCAGCGTCGCGCCCTCCTTCACCTGGCTGGCCGTGAGCGCCACCAGCGGGATGCGGCGGGCGGCACTGAAGGCGATGAGCGCCTGGACGACGGACGCGTTGCCCACGGTCTTGTCCGCAACCATCAAGAGGCCGTCCACCTTCCCGACGGCGCCCTCCAGCACCTCGCCCACGCGCTCCTGCGACTCCACGGCCAGCGGGACGATGCTGAGTCCCAGCCCGGAGCCCGCGGAGCGCGCCTGCGTCACCGAGCCCGCCGAGGAGCGCGGGTCGTGCAGGATGCCCACGCGCTTCGCCGCGGGAGCCAGGGCCTTGAGCGCGGCCAGCTCCGGTCCGAAGTCGCTGGTGAGCGCGATGCCGGTGACGTGCGGCGCCTCCAGGCCGTACTTCTCGTGGTACGGCACCATCGCGAACAGCACGGGCACGTCATCGCCCAGCGAGCGCCGCGCGGCGTTGGCGGCCAGCGGGCCCAGGGCCAGCACCAGCGCGGGCTTCTGCGCGGCCAGCGACTTGAAGACGCGCGCGGCCTCCGTGGGGCTCTCCTCCAGCGTCACCTCGGTGACGTCGGCGCGAGCCTCCGAGCTGAAGCCGGCGAGGAAGGAGGCGTACGGCGCGAGGCTCGCGGACTTCACCGCGACCACGCGGGGCCGGGCCGGACTGCGCTGCGGGGCCTGCGCGAGGACGACGGCGGGCAGCAGGAGCGGCAGGAGCAGGAGGCCCCGGAGCCAGCTCATGGCAGCACGTTCGCGCAGCAGCGGAAGCCCACGTCCGGGGCCGTCAGCTTCGGTGCGCCCTGCTTGCGCGCGGCGCACCGGGACGTGTCGCTGGCCCCCATGAAGGAGCCGCCCTTGATGGTCATGTCGGAACCGCCCTTCTTGAATTGGGTGTCGGTCCACTCCGCCGCGTTGCCCGACATGTCCGACGGCAGGAATTCGGAGTGCTGGCAGGACGGGAAGGCACCGGACTGCGCGAGCGTGCCCGCGGACGTGCCGGTGTTGCAGGCAGAAGGGTTGTCCTCGCCGCGTGAGTAGCGCGCGTTGCCCGGGCCCTTGCAGGCCTTCTCCCACTCATCCTCCGAGCACAGCCGCTTGCTGACGCCCTCGCAGAGGGACTTCGCATCGAGCAGGCTCACCGAGACCCTCGGCAGGCGGCCCCGCTTGTTGGGGAACTCGTACTCGTCCACGCAGAACGAGTTCACCATGACGCTTTCGATGGGGAGTTCGTCACTGGAGCCGGACGACTGCCGGTCTTCCCTGGTGGAGCCCCGCTTGAAGTTGCCCCCGCTCACCAGCTTCATGCCGGGGGGACACTGCCCCGCGGCCATGAGGCCGCCCGGAGCGCCCGCGGAAGCGCCGGGCGTGGCGGGAACGTGCGCGTTCTTCGCGGCCTGGGCCTGACGGATGCGCAGCCAGACATAGCCGCCGCCCGCGCCCAGCACGATTCCCATCACCGCGAGGATCACCATCCACATCATCGAGCTCGGACCTGAACGGGCCGGCTTCGGCTGCGTGGCGCGCGTGGAGGGCATCGTGTGCAGGCCGGAGACCGAGGGCGGCAGATTGCGCGACGTGCCGCGGCCTCCCGCCGGTTCGGCCTTGCGGGAGCGTCCGCCCGTGGAGCCCTCTGCCTGCGCGTTGGTGGAACGGCCCGCCCCCTGCGCCGCGGAGGCGCGCGAGGAACCGCGAGGAGCGGCGGCCTCCGCACCGCGTGCGGCTCCCGTGCTCCGAGGGTTGCGACCGCCCCGACCCGACGAGCGGGATTCGGAGGACTCATCGTCGTCGGAGCTCCGGCCGCCCTGGCGTCCGTCGCCTCCGTCCGTGCCACGGCCACCCGAGCGCGCGTCACCGGATGACGCCTCGCCGTTACGACCACCTGAGCGCGCGTCCTGGCCGGAGTCCGTGCCGCGACCGCCCGACGAAGCCTCTCCGCTGCGCCCGCCCGAGCCGCCCGACGAAGCCTCACCGTTGCGGCCACCCGAGCGCGCGTCCTGGCCGGAGTCCGTGCTGCGACCACCGGACGAAGCCTCACCATTGCGGCCGCCCGAGCGCGCGTCCTGACCCAAGTCCGTGCCACGTCCGCCCGACGAAGCCTCACCGTTGCGGCCACCCGAGCGCGCGTCCTGGCCGGAGTCCGTGCCACGTCCGCCCTGCCGTGCATCACCGGACGAAGCCTCACCGCCACGCCGTGAGTCCACGGCGGAGGCATCGCTGTTGCGGCCCGCCTGCCGACCCTCCTCCGCGCTCCGGTTGCCCTGCCGCGCGTCCGCACCGGACTCAGCGGAACGGGACGCCGCGCGGGGATCCGCCGGAAACGAGGGCTCCTCCGCCTTCGCGAAGATGCGCATCACCGGCTCGGCGGCCTTCGCCGCCGGAGCACGCGCGTCGGAAGCCACCGCACCGTCGCCCGCACGAGCCGCCGCACGAGGCTCCTGCTGCGTCGCCGCATCCGGCGCCTGTCCCAGCAGCCTCGGCTCCTGCGAGGCACCCGCGTCCGCGCCACGCCCACCGCCGCGCCCCGTGGGACGCTCCGGCACGGCTCGCATCTCCTGCATCGTCGATGCATCCGACACCGAGCGCGCCTCGGGCCCGGTGATGTAGTCGAGCGCCTTCGCGTTCGACCCCAGGATGGCCGCCAGCGTCGCCGCATCCAGCGGCTGGGTCGCATCCGGCGGGGGCGCCTCCTCCTCCGCCGGCACGGGTGCGGCCGGCGTGGGGGCGGTGGCGATGGGCAACATGCCGGTGGGCACCGGCGGCAGCGGCTTGTTCGCGGCCCGCGCGGCCACGGCGGCGGCGGGAAGCGCGCCCGTGGGCGGCACCGCGCGCTGCCGGGACGCGGCGGCCGGGTGACGCTGCACCAGCGCCGCGAACTCCGCGTGCAGGTCTCCACCCGACTTCGGACGCGCCAGCGGGTTCTGGTTGAGCGCGCGCCGGTAGAGGGACTCGAACGCGGGCGGCAGGTCCGGGTGCCGCACCGTCACCTCCGGCACGCCGCCGTCCTCCGGCAACAGGCCGGTGACCATCTCCCCCATCAACACGCCCAGCGAGTACACGTCCATGCGCGTGTCCAGCTCCGCGCCATTCACGTACTCCGGCGCGATGTACGCTGCCGCACGGTGCCCCCGCTGCGCCTGCACGAAGGGCAGGTGCGGCACCGCGAGCCCCAGCCCGTAGTCCGTCACCTTCAACAGGTCCGGAAGGACGAAGACGTTCTCCGGCTTCAGGTTCGAGTGCGGCCCGAAGCGGTGCGCCCCGTCCAGCGCCGCCGCCATCTGCGCCAGCAGCGGCTCCACTTCCTTCAGCGAGAACAACTGCCCCTTCGACGCGCGCTGCTCCATCATCCGGCGCAGCGTGATGCCCTCCAGCAGCTGCATCGCGAACCAGGGCCGGTCCCCGTCAACGCCCTCCTCGTACACGCGCACCAGGTTGGGGTGGTTGAGCTTCTTGCCCACCCGCAGGGACAGCGCGAACTGCGTGCGCTCCTCGGGCTGCTGCACCAGCCGCGGCTGGATGACCTTCAGCGCCACCTCCACGTCGATGGCCTGGTCCTGCGCGCGGAAGACGAACCCCAGCGGCCCGGAGCCGACCACTTCCTGGATGGCGTAGCGGTTGGCGACGACGTCGCCCGGCTTGTACGGCGCGCCCTCGGCCCCCCGTTTGCGCGCCGCCCCCGCCGCCTGACGCGCGGCCGCGTCGAACTTCTGGCCACACGTGGCACAGGTTTCACTCGTGTCGGGGACATGGCTGCCGCAGCGATAGCAGAGCAAAGCAGTGAAACTCCGGAACGAGGTCGCGGGGGGGGCGACCTCCCGGCGGACGGCCGGGGGCTCCATTCTGCCCGCTCCCGAGCCATTGAGGAACGACGTTGCGCGCCGGGCGTCAGCGACCCGTGGACCCGAAACCGCCGTCACCCCGGGAAGTCCCCTCCAACACGTCCACCTCGTGGAGTGCCGCCAGGGTGACGGGGGCCACCACCAGTTGGGCCACCCGGTCCCCCCGACGCAGCGTGAAGGGGGCATTGGAAAGGTTGACGAGCAGCACCTGGACCTCCCCCCGGTAGTCCGCGTCCACCGTCCCAGGAGAGTTGAGGCATGTCACCCCGTGGCGCAGCGCCAGCCCGGAGCGGGGCCGCACCTGGCCCTCGAAGCCCGGAGGGAGCGCGAACGCCAGCCCCGTGGGCACCGCCATCCGCTCCAGGGGCTGAAGCACCCGCTCCCCATCGATGTCGGCCCGCAAATCCATGCCGGCGGCCTGCTCCGTCTCGTAGCGGGGCAGGGGCAGCGGGTCCGGATGCGAGCGCACCCGGCGCACGGAGACGGTCAGCGTGGAGGCCATGCGCCCACGCCCTAGCACGCGCCCCCCGCCCCCTTCCAGGGGCCCATCCAACGTCACGGGTCCTCCGGTGCGCGCAGGAGGCCCGCGCCGTCAGAGCTCGGTCGCGCCGTCCGCCACGCGCAGCGCGGTGCGGAACCCGAACGGGTCCACGGGACGCGCGGCCAGCTCCAACTGGTAGTGCAGGTGGGGCCCGGTGGAGCGGCCGGTGTTGCCCGACAGCGCGATGGCCTGCCCCTTCTCCACGCGCGTGCCCGCCTTCACCAGCAGTTCTGAGTTGTGGCAGTACGCCGTCGTCACGCCCCGCCCGTGGTCCAGCACCAGCACGCGGCCATTCACGGAGTCCTCGCTCGCGCGGCGCACCACGCCCGCCGCCACCGCGGACACCGTGGTGCCCGTGCGCACCGACAGGTCCACGCCCGTGTGCATCCGGCGCGTGCGCAGCGTGGGGTGGACGCGGTAGCCGAACGGACTCGTCACCATCGCGGTCTCCGACACCGGCCACCCGAGCATCAGCGCCGTCGACAGCGCCAGCGCCTGCGCGGCCCCCACGGACGAGCCGTCGAAGCCCGGAGGAAGCTGCTTCGCCAGCCGCTCCAGCGTGGGCGCCCCACCCTCCGCATCCACCCGCTCCATCGCGAAGCGCGCCGGCACCCGCCCCGCGAACACCGCCGTCAGCCGCGCCTCCTCCGAAGGAAAGTCCTTTGCCAGCGAGTCCAGCAGGCGCCGCGTCGCCGCGAGCCCCTTCGCTGGATCCAACAGCGTCTCCGGCGCGATGCCCGCCTCGCGAGCCAGCGCCAGCGCGGGCTCGCGCGCCTTCGGCTCCAGGCCCTTGAGCGCCGAGTGCGTCCCCCACGCCAGCGCCTCCGCGCTCGTGGGCACCCGCGTGAGCATGGACGGAGGCAGCGCGCCCGGCGTGGGCACCGACGTGCCGCTCACGCCGTCGTAGTACGCCAGCAGCGGCCGGGCCGTGGTGCGCGTGTTGAAGGCCCAGGCCCCCATGCGCCGCAGCAGCGCCCCCGCGGGCGTGTGGTGGTACGCGCACCACACGCACAGGAGCGCGAAGGTGAAGTCCAGCAGTCCCCGGGCGCGTCGAGCGAACATGCCAGGGCCCTCAGCGCAGGAAGGACAGCACCGGAGACGCGTCCCACACCGCGGCCAGCCCCAGGGGCGCTACCAGCACGCAGCCCAGCAGGCCGCGCGTCCACGCCCGTCGCGGGCCCACCGCCTCACAGGCCTCGTCCGCGTGCTGGAGGTTGCGCAGCACCGCGCGCCACCCCAGGGACACGCTCACGCCCACCAGCGCCACCACCGCCAGGCCCCTCGCTGACAGGTCCGCCGCGGTGTCACCGAACAGCGGTCGCCACGACAGGTACACCGTGCCCTGGACCAGCCGCGCCACCGTGCACGCCCCCGCCAGCACCACGCCCGCCGTGGCCAGGGGCCGCACCCACCGCATCGGCGTGGGCCGCCGCAGACAGCGCTGGAGCAACACCCGCCACGAGACAGGCCCCGACGCCGAAGGCTCCGACGCCTCCAGCATCGAGCGCCACGCCTCCACCGCTTTGGGCGCCGCCACCTCGCGGTAGCCCAGCGCGGGCAGCGCCAGCAGCAGGTCCGCCGCCAGTTCCCACCCCAGGGCCAGGGCCCGCGCCAGCCGGGTGCGCTGCTCCAGGGACACCCAGTCCACCAGGGACGCCGTCGCCGGATACCGGCCCACGAACGCGTCGAACGCCGAATCCAGGCGGTCCACCGCCGTGAGCAGCCGGTCATCCAGCGTGTCCGCCGCCGCGTGCACGCCCACCGCCACCAGCGCCAGCAGGCCCAGCGGCATGAACGCCCAACGGAACGCGCCCAGGAAGCGGGACACGTCCGTGAAGAAGCCGCTCGACGGGGCGGAAGGGCTGGACGGATGGGACGGCATGCACGCCTCCAGGGCCATCCCCCATCAACGCGGGAAACCCCTCGGAGGGTTTAAACCACCGCCCCCCGCAACGAAAACGCCCCGCCCCTTCGCCCGGAGGCGAAAGGAACGGGGCGTCCGGGTGGAGCCTTCCACGAAGGCGGCCGCTCCGTCATGGGAGCGGCCGTCGCGCGAAGGCTCCAGCCTGAATCAGGCCTTCGCGTCGGGCGTGGGCGCCGGGGCGGCCGCGGCCGGAGGAGGCGTCTGCGCGGCGGTGCGCTCGGCCATGGCCTCCTTGCGGGACAGGCGGATCTTGCCCGTCTTGTCGATGCTGACGACCTTCACCAGCACCTCGTCGCCCTCGCTCAGCACGTCCGAGACCGCCTTGACGCGCTTGTCGGACAGCTCGGAGATGTGGATGAGGCCGTCGGTGCCCGGGAACAGCTCCACGAAGGCGCCGAACTCGGCGATCTTCCGGACCGTGCCCGTGTAGATCTTCCCGATCTCCGCCTCACGCGTGAGCGCCTGGATCATCGCGATGGCGGCCTTCACGGCCTCGCCGTTCGCGCTCGCGATGTCCACGCGGCCCGTGTCCTCGATGTTGATGGCCGCGCCCGTGCGCGCGATGATGTCCTTGATCACCTTGCCGCCCGGCCCGATGACGTTCTTGATGAACTCGGGACGGATCTGGATGGTGGTGATGCGCGGCGCGAACTGGCTGATCTCCTTGCGGGGAGCGTCCAGCGTCTTCGCCATCTCCGCCAGGATGTGCACGCGGCCCTGACGCGCCTGCTCCAGCGCGCGGCTCATGATCTCCGTGGTGAGGCCGGTGATCTTGATGTCCATCTGGATGGACGTGATGCCCTTGGACGTGCCGCAGACCTTGAAGTCCATGTCGCCCAGGTGATCCTCGTCACCGAGGATGTCGGAGAGGATGGCGATCTTCTCGCCTTCCTTCACGAGGCCCATGGCGATGCCGGCCACCGGCGCCTTGATGGGGACGCCCGCGTCCATCAGCGCCAGCGTGCCACCGCACACGGAGGCCATGGACGAGGAGCCGTTGGACTCGAGGATCTCCGACACCAGCCGCACCGTGTACGGGAAGTTCTCGCCCGCCGGCAGCATGTTGCGCAGCGCGCGCTCCGCCAGCGCGCCGTGGCCAATCTCACGCCGGCCGGGGCCGCGCAGGGGCTTGGTCTCGTTCACGCTGAAGGGCGGGAAGTTGTAGTGCAGCAGGAAGCGCTTGAAGGCCTGGCCGCTCAACAGCTCCAGCCGCTGCTCGTCCTCGCTGGTGCCCAGCGTGGCCACCACGAGCGCCTGCGTCTCGCCACGGGTGAACACCGCGCTGCCGTGCGCGCGGGGCAGCACGCCCACTTCGTTGGTGATGGTGCGCACCACGTCGTGGCCACGGTCACCGATGCGGCCACCATTCACGGTGAGCTCACGCATGTGGTCGTACTTCAGGTCCTCGATGACCTGCTTGGCGTGCTTCTCCACCACGGGCGTGAACTCCGCGCCCAGCTTCTCCTTGAGGGCCGCCACGGCCGCCTTCTTGGCCTTGGAGAGCGCCTCGTAGCGCGCGCCCTTCTCCTTGATGGCGTAGCCGGCCTTGACGCCGTCCATGGCCAGGGCGCGCACCTGGGTGCGCAGCCCCTCGTCGATGGCGGCCGGCTTGTCGTAGGAGCGCACCTGCTTCTTCAGCTCCGCGCGCATCTCGTCCTGGAGGTCCAGGGCGGGCTTGGCCGCGGTGCGGCCGAACTCCAGCGCGGCCACCATGTCCGCCTCGCTGACCTCCTCCGCGCCACCCTCCACCATCACGATGGCCTCGCGGCTCACCGCCATGACGAGGTCCAGGTCGCTCTGCTCACGCTGCTTCGCGGTGGGGTTGGCGACGAACTGGCCACCCACGCGGCCCACGCGAACGCCCGCGATGGGGCCGTTGAACGGGATGTCCGACACCCACAGCGCCGCGGAGGCGCCGGTGAGACCGTGGATGTCGCCCTCGTTGTCCGGGTCCGAGGAGATGACGCTGATGATGACCTGCGTCTCGTACGCGTAGCCTTCCGGGAACAGCGGACGGCAGGAGCGGTCGATCAGACGGCTCGTCAGCGTCTCCTTCTCCGTCAGCCGGCCCTCGCGCTTGAAGAAGCTGCCCGGGATGCGGCCCGCCGAGTACAGCTTCTCCTGGTACTCCACCGTGAGGGGCAGGAAGTCGATGTCCTTCTTCTCGCGCGCGCTCACCGCGGTGACGAGCAGCATGGTGTCGCCGTAGCGGACCACCACGGCGCCATCGGCCTGCTTGGCCAGACGGCCCGTCTCGATGCTCAGCTCGCTCTCACCAATCTTGACGCTCTTCTTCAACATGTCGTGTGGCCTCTGTGCCTGCTTCGCGTGCGAGGACCCGCGTCAGCCACGGCCGGCCCGCATGAGCGGGGCCGGGCCGCCCGGACAGGGGCCCTCTAGGGAATGAGCGGTCGCCAGGGCCTTGAAGCAGGCACGTGCCAGACCACCGCTGCCTGTACTGCGGAAATGGGCTCCGTTGCGGAGCGCCGGAGGGATGGCTCGGACCTCTTGATCCCTGATCACACCCGCCCACCCATGGACTTCAGGTCGGCCGGTCTGAACGGAAACCAAAAGAGCCCGTCTCCACCACGCCCTTGCCCGCCACCTCACCCACGCCCGCGCTTCTTGAAACACTTCCAACAACCCACCGCCCGGAGCATGGAACACCGGGCGATGGAAAAACCTTGCCGCACAAACGCGCGGGGCGCTGGTGTCTGCCAGCGCCCCGGGTGCTTGCGAGTGCCTACTTGCGGATGCCGAGGCTCTCGATGAGCTTCTTGTAGCGCGCCACGTCCTTGGACTTGAGGTAGTCCAGCAGACGGCGGCGCTGACCGACCAGCTTCAGCAGACCGCGCCGGGAGTGGTGGTCCTTCTTGTGGGTCTTGAAGTGCTCGGTGAGCATGTTGATGCGCTCGGACAGCAGCGCCACCTGCACCTCGGGGGAGCCCGTGTCGGACTCGTGGGTGCGGAACTTCGAGACCAGCTCGCTCTTGCGATCCTGATGCAGCGACATGGGGGCTTCTTCCTGAATCCCACTCCGGGATGATCGCTCGTGCCGCCTGGGTCCGCGGAGGGGTACAGACCCGGCCATTGTTCTTCTAACGAGCGGGCCGCTTATAAGCTTCACCCCCCGTAGGGTCAACCTTCGCCGGCTGCCCGTCCGCCCCTCGGCGGCCTGGAGAGTGCGAAGACGTACAACCGGCAGCCCGTCGGAAGTCCCGCCTCCCCCGTCTCCAGCTCCCGCGCGGACGCCGCGTCCAGGGCCACGTGCAGGTACAGGCCACCGGGTTCCCCACCGTCGCCCGCCAGCAGCGCGCGGGTGCGCGGGTACAGCCGCAGCAGGGCCTCCACCACGTCGCCAATGCCCGCCGCCGCCGGTACGCCCAGCGTCAGCTCGCGCCGGCCGTCGAAGGCACCGCGCAGGCCCGGAGCGACGCTCACGGCGATGTCATGAGAGCGCGTGGCCACTCAGACGAAGACCCGCAGGTAGCGCAGCCGCCCGCCCACCACCTCGGCCATGGCGAGCAGCGCGCCGTCCGGGCCCAGCACGCGCACCTTGCCCGGCAGGGGGGACACCTCCACGGGGACGCCGTGCGACACCCGCTTCGCGTCCTCCGCGCCCACCCGCACCAGGGGCAGCTCCGTCAGCGCGTCGCCCAGCGACACCAGCCGCCCGGCCACGGTCTCCCGCGACAGCGACGCCAGGTCGCCCAGGGGCAGCGCGCGCGCCAGGGTGAACGGGCCACTCGCGGTGCGCCGCAGGGCCTCCAGGTGCGCCCCGCAGCCCAGCGCGCGGCCAATGTCGTAGGCGAGCGTGCGCACGTAGAAGCCCTTCGAGCAGCGCACCGACAGCGTCAGCCGGTCCGCGGAGAAGTCGCGCAGCACCAATTCGTGCACCGTCACGGTGCGGCTGGCGCGCTCCACCTCTTCGCCCGCGCGCGCCAGTTCGTACAGCCGCTTGCCGGCGATCTTCACCGCCGAGTACATGGGCGGCACCTGTTCAAAGGTGCCCCGGAAGGGCGCGAGCACCGCCTCCAGCACCGCGGCCGTCAGGGGCGGCACCGGCGACTGCGAAGTTGCCTTCCCCTGGGCGTCCTGGGTGTCCGTCTCCACGCCCAGCCGCACCACCGCGTCGTAGGCCTTGTCGCCCTCGGTGATGTAGCCGGCCACCTTGGTGGCCTCCCCCAGGCACACCGGCAGCACGCCGGTGGCCATCGGGTCGAGCGTGCCCGTGTGACCCGCCTTCTTCACCTTCAGCAGGCTGCGCACCTGGCGGACCACGTCGAACGACGTGGGACCGAGCGGCTTGTCGATGACGAGGACGCCGTCCATGACCGGGTTCTACCAACCTTCCTTGCCGCGCACCTCCCGCAGGAGGCGGTCGATCTTGTCGCCCTCTCCCACGGAGGCGTCGAAGGCGAAGAAGACCTCCGGTGACACGCGCAGCTTGACGGCGGACGTCACCTCGCGGCGCACGAAGCCCTTGGCCGCGTCCAGCCCCTCCTGGGTGGCCTTCTTCTCCTCGTCGGTGCCGAGCATCGAATAGAAGACCTTCGCCACGCGCAGGTCGGGCGACACCTTCACGCCCGTGATGGTGATGAAGCCGATGCGCGGGTCGCGCAGCTCCCCCCGCGTCAGCAGGGCGCCAATGGCCGCCTGGATTTCCTGCCCCACGCGCTCGGGTCGTGAATGCGTCGTCATTTCTTCTCCCAATCTCGCGGGTTGCGCAGCGCGCGGGCCTTTGCCCTCGCGTCGTCCAGCGTCAGATTTCCACCTTCGGCGGCAGGCCGGGAAGCCCCCGGGGCCGCGCCTTCATGCCGCTGCTCCCAGGAGCCCAGCCCTTCGGCCTCCGCCAGCGACCGGTCGCTGCGCAGGAAGCGCGCGATGGCCGCCTCCGAGTGCGCGTGCGCAGCCTCGGGTGACAGCCCCGCCTCGGCGTCCAGGTCCGCTTCCGGCATCCTCGCCGGAGGCCGGAACATCCTCGCGCCGCTGTCCGGATGGAGCTGATCGCCGAAGGCGAGGATCTCCGTCTCCCGGGCCATCAGCGGCGCGACGTACATCTCCTCGATGAAGTGGATGATCTTCTCCAGTTGCTCATCCACGTGGCGGTGCTCGTTGCCCACCACCGCCAGTGCCACCGACGCCTTCTGCCAGAGGTCCTGGTCGTCCACTTCCGCGACGGCCACGTTGAAGCGGGCCTTCACCCGGTCCGTCACCCGGCGGAGCACCTGCCGCTTGGACTTCAGCGAGGCGCTCTCCGGAATCTGGAGGGTGAGGCGTGCGACACCCACGAACATAAGGTCCCCCAGGCCGGCGATGGCGCGCTGCATCAACCCCGCACGCCAACCGCCGGCACATCGTCATTCCCCCGGAGAAGGTGGGGCCTTCCCGGGGGTCCGTCGAGTGTGTCCCGCGGGGCTCAGGAGAGGCTCTGCCGGGTCTCCTCGATCTCGTAGGCCTCGATGATGTCGCCGGCCTTGAGGTCGTTGAAGTTCTCGATGCCGATACCGCACTCGAAGCCCTGCGCGACCTCCTTGACGTCGTCCTTGAAGCGACGGAGCGACGCCATCTTGCCGGAGAAGAGCTGCTTGTTCTCGCGCATCAGGCGCACGAACGAGCCGCGCTTGATGACACCGTCCAGGACGGCCGCACCGGCGATGGTGCCCAGCTTCGGCACGTTGAAGGTGTTGCGCACTTCCGCACGGCCCAGCTTGCGCTCGGTGCGGATGGGCTCCAGGAGGTTCTCCATCTCCAGGCGCACACCGTCGATGAGCTCGTAGATGATGGAGTAGCTCTGCAGCGTGACCTGCTGGGCCTTGGCTGCGGCCTCGGCACCGGACTCCGGCTTCACGTTGAAGCCGAGCACGACGCCCTTGGAAGCAGCGGCGCGCATGACGTCCGTCTCGGTGACGGCGCCCACGCCCGCGTCGATGATGACCACCCGCACCTTGTGCGTGGTGAGCTTCTCCACCGCCTGGCGCACCGCCTCCGCGGAGCCCTGCACGTCCGCCTTGATGACGACGCGCAGCTCCTTGGGACCACCGCCCGCCTTCGTCTTGGCGAACAGCTGCTCCAGGGACTCGCGGCTGACCTTGCTGAGCTCCGACTGACGCTCCTTCATGCCGCGGTGGTCGGCGATCTGCTTGGCCGCCTTCTCGTCCGCCACCACGTTGATGGCGTCACCCGCGGTGGGCACGCCGGACAGACCGACGACCTCCGCGCAGTAGCCCGGCTTCACTTCCTTCACGGACTCGCCACGGCTGTTGTTCATGGCGCGGACGCGGCCGTAGTGCGTGCCGGTGACGATGGCGTCGCCCAGCTTGAGCGTGCCCTCCTGCACCAGCACCGTGGCCACGGGACCGCGGCCACGCTCCAGCTTCGCTTCCACGATGGCGCCCACGGACGGACGGGTGGGGTTGGCCGTCAGCTCCAACACCTCCGCCTGCAGCGCCAGGTTCTCCAGGAGGAGGTCCAGGTTCTGCTTCGTCTTCGCGGAGACGGGCACCATGATGGTGTCGCCGCCCCACTCTTCCGGGACCAGTTCGTGGCTGGCCAGGTCCTTCTTCACACGGTCCAGGTTCGCGCCCGGCACGTCGACCTTGTTGATGGCGACGACGATGGGCACTTCGGCCAGCTTCGCGTGCTTGATGGCCTCGATGGTCTGGGGCATCACGCCGTCGTCCGCGGCCACCACGAGCACCACGATGTCCGTCACGTTGGCGCCACGGGCGCGCATGGACGTGAAGGCCTCGTGACCCGGCGTGTCCAGGAACGTGACGTCGCCGCGCGCCGTCGTGACGCTGTACGCGCCGATGTGCTGGGTGATGCCGCCCGCCTCGCCCGCGGCCACGCTGGCCTGGCGGATGGCGTCCAGCAGGGACGTCTTGCCGTGGTCGACGTGACCCATGATGGTGACGACCGGCGGACGGGGACGCTCGTCCTCCGCCTTGGTCGCGACCTCCGGCAGGTAGTCCTCCACCTCGAAGCCCACGCGCTCCACCTTCCAGTGGTAGTCGGTGGCGATGAGCTCCGCGGTGTCCGCGTCCAGGATGAAGTTCGCGGTGGCCATCTTCTGCATGGCCATCAGCTTCTTGATGAGCTCCGTGGTGCGCACACCCATGCGCTGGCCCAGGTCGGACACGCTGATGCCCTCCTGGAGCTTGATGACCTTCTTGTCCTCGGCCATCTGGGTGATCTGCGTCTTGGCGCCCTTCTTGGTCGGCTTGCGCTTCTTGCCGCGGATCGGAATCGCGATCCGGCCCCAGACCATGTCGGACAGTTCCTGCTTCGACACGCTGGTCGTCTCAGGACCCGTGCGCTTGCGCTGGCCACGCTCCTTGTTCTTGGAGACGTCCACCAGCTCGCGGCCGCGACCCAGGTGATCCGGGACGACCTTGTACTCGCGCTTCTCGGTGCCGAGCGCCGTGCGGCCCGGGGCCATGGGGTACTGCTTGGCCTGGGTCGTGGTCGGCGTGACGCGGCGGACCTGGATGAGCGGGCGCGAGATGACCACGGCCTGGGTGGCCGTGGGGCGCGCCTGGGCGCCCGGCGTGGGCGCGACCTGGGCGTGCGGCACGCCGCCCACCATGATGGTCGGACCGCTGGGCTGCACGGGGGCCCCCGCGGCGCCCGGAGGCGGCGAGGACGGACGCACCGGACCCGTCTGGCCCGGACGCGCCTGCATGGGCGCTCCCGGACGGCTCTGCATCGGCGGCCCACCCGGGCGACCCTGCATGGGCGCGCCAGGACGGCTGCCCGGCCCACCAGGGCCTCCCGGACGACCGCCCGGTCCACCGGGGCCACCCGGACGGCTGCCCGGAGGACCACCAGGGCGCCCACCCGTCGAACCCGGACGCTGCACGTAACCGGGACCACGGGAGATGACCGTCGCGGACGTCGACGTGGAAGGCGTCCGTGCGGTGGGCGGGACCGGCGAGCGCGTAGGGGGGTTGGGCAAGTGGGTGCTCTCCTGAGCGGTGGTGCGCGGTGTCGCCGGAGCCTGGGTCGGCGCGGCGGCCCGCGGCGTCTCCACCACGGCCGCGGTCGGCGGAGTGG
>NZ_RAWD01000228.1:0-16168 GCF_003612065.1 Corallococcus sp. CA047B | reverse complement strand
GAAGGGGGCCGCCGCAGCATAGGGTGCGGCGGATGACGCAAATCGACCGCTCTGCATTCGCGACGGCATTCGATGCTCTTCTTCCACGGCTTGCCCTGGATCCCCTCTTCGAGGATGGGGACACGGAGCGCCTGGCCCCCTGGCGTCTGCCGTCAGCCGCGGGTTTCGAGGAACTCTTCGCCCAGGCAAGACAGCAAGGCGCCGCGCCCTGGCACCTCTATGCACTCGCCCGGGTGGCCACCCAATGCATCGGGACAGCAGCCCCCACCCTGCGGGCATCCGGCGTGGCTTCGGAAGAGAGCGTCTTCATCCCGGGAGACCTGAAGACTTCGGGGAACTTCGCGGTGGAGGGCACGCTGGTCGTCGGCGGGGACCTTGTTGTCCCGGGACTCCTGTCGGACCGCGGTCCCGACTCCATCCTCATCGTCCTGGGCAACCTGTCCGTGCAGGCGCTCCGCACCCACGGGGAGATTCGCGTGGGGGGGCACCTGGATGGAGGGGACGTCGTGGTGGGGCACTACAACGACAGTTCCCTGGTGGTTGGCGGTCACCTGAAAACGCGCATGCTCATCGAGGATGAGCATGACATCCGCGCCCAGGCACTGGAGGTTGAACACCACTACCCGATGGAGACGTTCCGCCAGGGGACCGGCAAGGGGGTGGTGGCAGCGCTGAAGAAGGTGGTGACCTCAGGTTCACTGGGCAAGGAGGAGTCCGTGGAAGTGACGCTCACGGACACCGCGAGCCGGAACCCGGAGGTGGTAGCGCGCATCGCGGCAATCACAGGCTTCCCCGCCGCATACCTGGACCAGAAGCCGCCCCCCCTGTGGCTCCAGTTTCCGGACAAGATGCGCCGGACCCTGGGCGAAATGCGCGATGCGCCCATGAACCGCGCCGAAGCGGAGGCCATCGAAGCCGCGGTCGCCGAGGCTGGCGGCAAGGTGGAGCTCAAGTTCAAGTCCCAGGCGATCTACTCGGAGGACGCGCTCTTCGACGCTTGGAGCAAGGGCAAGCTGTTCAAGGCGCGGAAGTAGCGACTGCGTCCGTCGCGCGTGTAGGTCGTGGCAGCGATCTGATCAGGGCTTCGGGGCCGGGGGCGCGGCGTCGCGCGGGAGCAGCGGCAGCACGACGAGCTCCGCGGGGTGTGCTTTCGGGTCTCGGTGGAACCCCTTGGGGATCCGCACGTAGGACAGCCAGCGTCCATCAGGCGACGCCATGGCGCGCACAGCTTCGGCCCCGGGATCCAGGTCCAGCTTCCAGCACCTCAGCGGACGCACCGCCGTGCACAGCCACGACGCGCCGTCCTTCGCGACATGCAGCAGCAGCTTGCCCTCGCTCAAGGAAACGGAGCCCCCGCCGGTCCGTGCCGCGAGCGCCAGTTCCACCACGGTGGGCGCACGCGTGCGCACGGGGCCCGCGTCCTCGGGGACTTCCAGGACCTTGAACTCCGGGGACAGGTCGCCGCGCGAGGTGTCCGTGAACAGCGAGGCCCGCGGTGACAGGGGCAGGACGTCGCGCATCTCATCCGTAACGGGAACGGTGCGGCCCCCCAGCGGGTAGCACGGGTTCGGGGACTTCACGAACAGGTCCTCTCGCGGGACCGGGCGGTCCTTCATCGCGACGGCGGGCCCCCACTCGCGCGCCGCCGGGTCGTAGCAGCGCACCTGTCCGCTCCCCTCCTCCTGGACCCTGCACAGGGTGGCGTCCCTCCAGTACAGCCGGGGCCCGCGCTCTGGAGGGATGGTGGGCAGGGTCAGCAGTTGGCCGATGACGCCCGGCTTGTCCTTCAGCGCCCCGACGCGCAGCGGAAGCGAAGGCAGAGCGGCTTGGAGCCGCTGTTGGAGGGCGCGCATGCCGTAGCGCTCGGCACAGACGCCGGCGGTCTTCATCGCGACATGCAGCTCCGGGTGGAACCCGTCCGCGAGCGCCAGCCGGGCATGGATGGCCTCCAGCGCCGTGGCGAGGCAGCCCATGCGGGAGACGCGCCCGTCCTCGTTCTGCCGCACCAGCTTCGCGAAGGCGTCCAGGGCCTCGCGGGCGGGCGCGTCGTCGCGGGCGAGCAGCGCCTGGAGCCGGGCTTCGGTCTCCGGCGCAAGGTCCCAGCGCACCGCGCCGAACGCGCCCGGGTTCGCGGCCAACGTCAGCGCTGGGAAGTCGGGCACGCCCTCCATCCACAGCGACAGGCGGCCCGGCTGGCAGCGCACCTTCGCGTCGCCCACCGCTGACGGCTTGTCCCCGGCGACGACGGAGGCGCGGCGGACGAATTCCAGGCCTCCGGGCACGGTCAGCACCTGACGCAGCTTCACCCAATCAGGGCGGCAGGCGTACGAAGCGTCGCTCACGGAACTGTAGGCCGAGACGGTGCGCGTCGTCTCCAGCTCGAAGGGGATGCGTGGATCCTGGCCCAGGTCGCAGGCGATCCTCGCGCGGGAGACGAGGTCGCCGTCCGGCCCCGGCGCGGGCTTCCCCCAGGTCGGCCTCTCCATCACGACGTCCGTCCGCACGAGGGGCGGGGCCGTCGAAACGGGCTCGCGGGGCGCGACGTACGGACCGAGCACCAGGGGGCGCACCACCAGGGTCAGGGGTTCCTCCTCCCCGTCCACGCGGCTCGGAGCGGGACCGCGCAGATAGGAGAGCCACCGGCCATCCGGGGACACGCGGCCCTCCGACAGTGCGTTGCCGCCCTCATCCTCCAATGGAAGGGACCAGCACCCCAGGGGCCTGCGCACGGAGCAGAACGCCTTGCGTCCCTCGTCCAGGATGAACCGGCCTTCGCCCAGGAGCCGGGAGCCGGGGGACGCGAGGATCGCCTTCTTCAATTCCTCCGCTTCCGGTGCGCGCAGGCGCGGTGGACCGACCCCTTCGGGGACCTCCATGACGCGGGCCTCGTGGGTGTTCCCGTTCCAGAGCAGGACGGCCCGGGGGGACAGGCGCAGTTCGGGCCCAAAGCCCTCGGGAGGCCGCACGTTCCGGGTCCCCAGGGGAATGCCGCAGCGACCTCCGCGAGTGCTCCAGGCGGAGAGGTCACCCCTGTCCACCGGGACGGCCTTGCCCCAGCGCCGCGCCACGGGGTCGTAGCAGCGCATCCGCTTCCGGGTGTCCTGCTGCACCACGCACAACCGTCCCTGGCGCCAGAACAGGTCTGGGTCCGAGTTCGAATCAGGCGGCTGGACGTCGCCGATATCTTCAGGCTCGCCTGTCTTCAACGGCGGCCGGTCTCCCTTCAGGTCCGGAGCCAGGATGTCGCGAGGGACGTTTGGATCCATGTCGTCGCCCGAGACCAGGGCGGTGCGCCTCCGAGCGCGCTCGAGTGCGGCAGCCAGCCCCGCGACGCTGTCCGCCTCCAGGTCCGCGTCGCGTCTGGACAAGCGGGAGGGAACACCCTTGCTGACCAGGAAGTCCAGTTCCTCCAGCGCCCCGCGGGCCCTTGCGTCGTCCCGGATCAGCAGGGGCAGGAAGCGGGCTTCGCTGTCCCGGGACACCCGCAGCAGCACGGAGGTGGCGCTGAGGCCGATGGGCTCCAGCGTCAGCAGGGGGGCTTCGGGCACGCCTTCCACGGACAGCTCCAGCCGCCGCGCCTGGCAGCGGACGCGGATGCGAGGGCGCGGGGGAGGCGGAGGCAGCTGGGTGCCAGGAGCGTCATCCACGATGCGAAACGTGCGCTCGACTCGCGAGCCATCTGGCAGGGACAGCTTCTGGGTGACGACCACCTCGGCGGGCCGGCAGAAGTCCGGGATGGACGGCGTCACGTCCACGGACTGGGAGACGGTGATGTCGGGGGTGTGGCCCAGCCCCAGGTCGCAGGGAGCGGACTCAGCGAGCTTGGGAGGAAGTGCTTCCGCCTCCGCGAAGGTCAGCGGCTGCGCGGCGAGGACCACGCCTTGCGACGGCGGTTCCGCTGCGGAGGCCAGGGCTCCGGCCAGGGTCAGCAAGAGCGCCAAGAACCAGGTCCGGGACGGCATCGAGGAGTGCATGGAGATTCCGAACCTGTCTTTCAGGAGGCATCGAGAACAAGCATGTCATCGAATTCAGCCTGGCCGCGAAGTGTGACCTGGAGGGCGCCCGGATCCCGTTGCGAATCCTCACGCGGCTGTGGCCCTGGGAGTACCGGGACGAGGGCCGCGGCTGCGCAGGGCCACCGGTGACGAGGGTGAACGACACGCTGACGTCCAGCCGCGCCGAGGGATCGGTGCGGAAAGTGCCTCACGGGCTGCATGTGGCTCGTCGACACGATCTCGTACGCGGTCATCCACCGCGGCAGAGCGACCCGAGGCCCTGCCCCTGGCCCGGGGCTGATCCAGGAGGAACTGGCGTCGATCCTCCTGCGCCCGGAGTGAAGTTCCCTCAAGCGGAGGCAAAGCCGAAGCCGGAAGAGGCAAGTGAGCCGCCTTTAGTAGCGACGAGGCAGGAGCCGACCCAGGAGCGCACATCGCGGCTGGATGGGGCGGGGTTGCTGCGCAGGAGCTTCGCGCTGGACGTGTTCGCCCGCAGCAGGAGTGGAGGCAGGCTTGAGGGTGGTGTTGAGTCTGCAGCAGCCAGGGCCACGACTTGTCCAAGCGGAAGCAGACGCCCGACGATGACGTGGATGGGGCGACTGGAGAGGATGGGGCAGGTTCCCGTCGTCAACGGCGAGGCGATGGAAAACTCCAGGCGGCTCTGATCGCAGGTCGAGGGCGCAGAGCAATAGCCTTCGGTCTCCTTGTCTTCATCCGACGCATAGGTCCGACCAGGTCGGAAGAAACCTGAGACGCGGCGACAGGGGGCTCGGGAGACATCTGGGGTCCCAGGGACCCTTCGTCCCCCAGGCAGGCAGTAACGAGAGACAGAAAGACACACAATGAAACCACGACAAGGGAGCGCGTTGACATGGCGGAACCAACAAGCCTCCTCACCCCCTCCGGAGAATCCCTCAGGAGTGGTATGCTCCCGCCTACTCAACCAATGTCATGCATGGGGGTGTCATGCCAAAGCAACGCAACGGGGCGCATGATCCGAACGCAGCGGGATTCTCTGTCCGCCGGCCAGGAGAGAGCGCACGAGAGAAGCAGAACGCGCTCGCGAAGGCCGCGCCCATCAAGACCTTCTTCACGCGACTCTTCGGAATGCACACCGATGAGCGTGCCTGGAGGCGCGGCGCCGAAGGCGAGGAACGCGTAGGCCGGCTACTCGAACCCCTGCGACCGCAAGGCTGGTTCATCCAGCACGACGTCAGGATTGGCCAGAACGGCGCGAACGTGGATCACCTCGTGATTGGCCCGCCGGGCGTCTACGTCATCAACACCAAGTTCCTCCGCCAGAACGTGTGGGTCGCCGGAAACGTCATCAAGGTCGGCGGCTCCAACAAGGATTACGTGAGGAAGGGCGAAGCAGAGGCCAAACGGGTCCGCGAGAAGCTGCTCGCGGCAACGCGACGCCGCTCGCTCTGGGTCCAAAGCCTGCTGGTCTTCGTGGACGCGGAGCTCGATGTGAAGGAGCAGCCGAGGAACGTCCCGGTCCTCGGGGCCCACGAACTGGTTCCAGCCCTGCTCGCGCAAGAGGTCTCTTTGGGGCGGGAAGAGGTCATGGCGCTCGCCACGTCCGCCCAACAACTGGCGACCTGGGGCTGAGCGCCCTGTGATGACGCATTGCGCGACGAGCCTCTCGCATCAGCCGAGGTTCAGCGCCGCTCCCCCCAAACCTATCCGTCTTTCTTGAATTGTCGTAATAGCCGACAGGCAGGCGTTCAAGGAGACAGGGATGAATCGCAGTTCAGGCCGTTGGCTGCCCATGATGTTGGGGCTGGGGCTAATCATGGGTTGCGGACAACCCCCGCCCGAGTCGGACGGGACAGAGGCGGCGGCGTCCACCTCCGCCATCAAGCGTTCCAATCCACGCGCGCGGGTGGCGGCAGGGTATCGGCACTCCCTGGTCATCCGTCCGGACGGCACCGTCTGGGCGGCGGGCCGCAACAGCGACGGGCAGTTGGGTGACAGCACGCTCACGGACCGCTCCACGCCGGTGCGGGTGCAGGGCCTGACAGGCGCGGTATCCGTCAGCGCGGGCTATTACCATTCCGTGGCACTGGTCACGGGCGGCACCGTGTGGACCTGGGGCGACAACTCGACGGGGCAGCTGGGGGACGGCACCACCACGTCCCGGAAGGTGCCCACCCAGGTAGCGGGGCTCAGCGGGGTCACTTCCGTGGGCGCAGGCTTCGCGCACACCGTGGCCGTGAAGCCGGACGGTACGGTCTGGGCCTGGGGTGACAACGCGTACTGCCAGTTGGGCGACGGCACGACGACCGACCGCACCACTCCCGCGAAGGTGCAGGGACTGACCGGCGTCGTCGCGGTCGTGGGCGGATACAACCACTCGCTGGCCGTGCGTTCCGACGGCACCCTCTGGGCCTGGGGCAGCAACACCTTTGGAGTGCTGGGGGACGGCTCTGGCCAGAAGCAGTGCGCTCCCGTGCAGGTGCCGGGCATGACTGGCATCGTCGCGATGGCCTCGGGCTACCGCGCCTCCGCGGCCGTGAAGTCGAACGGTACGGTCTGGGCCTGGGGCGACATCGGCATGGGCGGCGCCACCCCAGTGCAAGTGCCTGGGCTCACGGGCGTCACCGACGTGAGTGCTTCCATCCACGTGCTCGCGCAGCGCTCGGATGGCACCGTCTGGACCTGGGGCACCAACGGCTATGGCCAGTTGGGCATTGGAAACAAGACGACCGTGGACGTCTCCGCGCCCGTCCAGGTCCAGGGGCTCACGGGCGTCGTCGCCACGGCGGCCGCCGCCCATCACTCGCTGGCCCTGCGCTCTGACGGTTCGGTGTGGGCCTGGGGTGGCAACCTCTCCGGCGAACTGGGCAACGGCGCAACGGTCCGGCACTACGTCCCGCAGCCGGTGCAGGGGCTGGGGGCGGCTCTGACCGTGGCGGGAGGCAGGCACCATTCGGTGGCGGTCCGCGCCGACGGGACGGTCTGGGCCTGGGGTGGCAACTGGAACGGCCAGCTGGGCGACGGCACCACCACGCGGCGCGCGCTCCCTGCGGCAGTACCGGGAATGACGGAGGTGCTGACGGTCGTGGCGAACGACGCCACCACCCTGGCGCTGCGCGCCAACGGTACGGTCTGGGGCTGGGGCGTCAACAGCGACTTCCAGTTGGGGGATGGCACATCCACTGACCGCCACACCCCCGCCCAGGCGCAGGGGCTCGAGGGCATCACCGCCGTCGCGCTCGGCGGCACCCATGCGCTGGCGCTGAAGCATGACGGCACCGTCTGGGCCTGGGGCCGCAACGACTACGGTCAACTGGGGGATGGGACGACGGTGAGCCATGCGACGGCCGTCCGGGTCCCGGGACTGACGGGCGTGCTGGCCATCGCCGTGGGCGATACCCATTCGCTGGCGCTGATGTTCGACGGCACCGTGTGGGCCTGGGGTGACAACTGGCTGGGCCAGGTGGGAGACGGCACCTTCACCGACCGCCACTCCCCCGTGCAGGTGCCAGGGCTGACCGACGCGGTCTCCGTGGTCGCGGGGGGCTATCACTCGTTCGCGCTCCGTGCTGACGGCACGGGCCTGAGCTGGGGCAACAACGCCTACGGCGAGCTGTTCCGCCCCTGGGACTCCCTCCTCATGGGCACCCTGCCCTTCAATGGGCTGACCACGCTGGCGGCGGCGCCCTACGTGTCGCTCGCGGCGGACTTCACCGGTGCGGTGTGGACCGCCGGGGACAACAGCTGGGGCCAGTGGGGCAACGACACCGTGGAGATCTACGACGACGCGCCCGTGCAGGTGACGAGCCTGTCGGACGGTGTCACCGCGGCGGCCGGTGGCAACTACCACATGCTGGTCATCCGCATGGACGGCACCGTGTGGACCTGGGGCCGTAACTCCGACGGCCAGCTGGGCGACGGGACGTCCCTGGACGCCCTCGTACCGCTGCGCTCGCAGTTCTATTGAGCCGTTCAATCCCTCTCACTCGCAAAACCAAGGACACTCCAATGACACAAACGACCTCCTCTTGGGGAAGGCGCTTGGCCGGCGTCTGGCTCGGGCTGTGCCTGTTCGCAGGCTGCGGGCAATCTCCTCCGGAAGCCGCTGCTCCCGAGGATTCAACGACCTCCTCCGGCCTCAAGCGCGCCAGTCCGCGCACCCGGCTGGCTGCGGGCGAATCCCATTCACTGGCCATCCGTCCGGACGGTACCCTCTGGGCAGTGGGGCGCAACGGCTTGGGCCAACTGGGAGACGGCACCCAGCAGGACCATTCCTCGCCCGTGCAAGTGGTGGGACTGACCGGTGTCGTGTCCGTCGCCGGTGGCAACTCCCATTCGCTGGCCGTGCGCTCCGATGGCAGCGCCTGGGCCTGGGGCAGCAATTATTACGGCCAGTTGGGCGACGGCTCGGCCGTCGCAAGCCGGTCCCTGCCTGTCCAAGTGCCGGGACTGACCGGAGTCTCCTCCATCGCTGCGGGCGCGACCCACTCCCTGGCCATGAAGTCCAACGGCACGGTGTGGGCCTGGGGTGACAACTCCAATTGCCAGGTGGGTGACGGGACGACGACTGAGCGACGCGTGCCAACGCAGGTGCCCGGCCTCACCGGCGTGGTCTCCGTGCTCGCCAACGGCCGGTACTCCCTGGCGCTGCGCTCCGATGGGACCCTCTGGGCCTGGGGCGGCAACAGCTATGGCGTGTTGGGGGATGGCACGAAGGACCGGCGTTGCTCTCCCATTCAGGTGCAAGGCCTGTCAGGCCTGACCGCCGTGGCGGCGGGCCCCCACGGAGCGCTCGCGGTAAAGTCGAACGGCACCGTCTGGGCCTGGGGCTTCGTCGGCAGCATCTTCGAGTCCACCACGCCATCGCAACTCCCGGGGTTCACGGGCATCATCGACGTGAGCGCTGGCCCCTACCATGTACTCGCCCAGCGCTCCGATGGGACCGTCTGGGCCTGGGGTGACAACGAGCAGGGGCAACTGGGAACCGGCGCCAAGGAGCACGCGTACACACCCGTCCAGGTCCCAGGCCTCGCGGGCGTCGTTGCCACGGCTGCGGGTGCCAAGCACTCGCTGGCCATGCGTTCTGATGGCTCGGTCTGGACCTGGGGCGAGAACAGGTATGGACAGCTGGGTAACGGCGCGCTGACCCGTCATCCCTCGCCCCAGCAGGTCCCCAACCTCACAGGCGCGGTCGCCGTGGCGGCCGGCCCCCAGCACTCCCTGGCGGTCCGCTACGACGGCACGGTGTGGGCGTGGGGCGACAACGCATCCGGCCAGCTGGGTGATGGAACGACGACGCGGCGCTCGCTCCCCGTCGCGGTATCTGGGGTCACAGGGATTACGGCGGTTACGACCGGGGACTCCGACGCCCTCGCGCTGCGCTCCGAGGGCACCGTCTGGGCCTGGGGCGACAACAGATATGGCCTGCTTGGCGACGGCACCTCTACACCACGCCATACGCCCGGCCAGGTGCCGGGGCTGACGTCCGTGAGCGCCATTGCCCAGGGAGACAACTTCGCCCTGGCGCTGAAGTATGACGGCACCGTCTGGGCCTGGGGTGGCAACTGGAACGGCCAGCTGGGCGACGGGACCCAGCAGACGCGTCGGGTGCCGACCCAGGTTCAGGGCCTGACGGGCATCACCTTCATCTCCGCGGGCTCCAGCCACGCGCTCGCGGTGCGCTTCGACGGCACCGTCTGGGCCTGGGGCAACAATTGGAGCGGTGAGTTGGGTGATAACACCACCATCAATCGTTCGACGCCCGTCCAGGTTCAGGGCGTGAGCGACATTGTCTCTGTATCTGCCGGCCTCGACTATTCACTCGCGGTGCGCTCCGACGGCCGCGGCTGGAACTGGAGCACCAACGGCTTCGGACAGGGACTGGGGGGAGATCGCAACTACATCCGGAAACTGAGGCTCATGGAGATCAGCGACCTGAACACTGTCGTCGCAAGCAACTACATCAGCCTGGCAACGGACTTCACCGGTGGGGTGTGGGTTGGCGGGTACAACGAATGGGGCCAGTTGGGGAACCTCGACTCCACCACACGGGGGCCGATACGCATCGATGTGCTGGAGGGCGGCCTCACCGCGGCGGACACCGGTGGTGATCATCTGGTCGTGGTCCGCCCGGACGGCACGGTCTGGACGTGGGGCCGCAACTCCGACGGCGAGCTGGGCAACGGGACGTTCCTCGACATGCACTCGCCCGTGCGCTCGCAGTTGTTCTGACGCATCCCCGGCGGCCCGCGCTGCATGCTTGACTATCCATAAGCATCAACTTTTGCGTCGCGCATGCAGCGCGTGGCCGTGGCCTAAAACAAGATCTTCCAGGCGCTCCCTCAAGCGGGGGCAGAGCCGAAGCCGGAAGAGGCAAGTGAGCCGCCTTTAGCAGCGACGAGGCAGGAGCCGACCCAGGAGCGCACGCCGCGGCTGGATGGGGCGGGGTTGCTGCGCAGGAGCTTCGCGCTGGACGTGTTCGCCTGCGGCGGGAGTGGAGGCAGGCTTGAGGAGGCTGGCGTATTTGACGGCTTCCGGTGAGATGCGTGCCATCCTGGAGCACCTGGGACTGCCCACGCTGCCTGGGAGACTGGCCCCAGCACACGGGACGCCCCAGCACGGGGGGTGTTGAGTCTGCAGCAGCAGCAGCAGTGGCCCGTCGCCTGCCGCCTCCTCATTGGAAGGCGGCTTGAGCAGGCGTGTACCCTTCAGGACTGCGGGGTGGGCACACCGACGTGGCGCTCGGCCCTCCGGCACTCGTCAGCAGCCCTCCTCTGCCTCTCTGCTCTCGCCCGTGCCCTTCAACACTGCCCCTATCCTTCTTATGCGTCCAGGAGTCGAAGGCCGAGACGAGCTGCGTCGAAGGGTTCGGGCGCATCAAGAATTGCGCGACCGGTAACGCGACGCTCACCCGTCGCAAGAGCTCCATCAACGTCTCCGGCCTGAAGGAGGTGAAGACGGGCGGCGTCACCAGCGAGTTCCCCCGCGCGACCGAATGGTCGATGAAGGCCGCCATCGGTGACCTGGGCGCGACGGACCAGGGCTTCACGCTGGCCGCGCGCGACGGCGAGGATGTCGTCAGCACGATCCGCACGGAGAGATCGACACGAAGTTGAACAACGTGACCCTCACGCCAATCCGGTTGAGGCGGATCGACATCGGCTTCAAGAAACGGCCGGCCTTCGGCAGCTTCAGCGGCGACGACCCCACCGCCCGGGGGCCTGCGTCGGGTCCTTCACGAGCCCGTCGGATTCGTTCTCGATGAGGGTGGACGGCAAGGTCGTGACCGGCAACCGCCTGGAGATCGTCGAAGAGGTGGCGGAGAGGCACTCCCCCTCCACCGGCTTCTCGGCCATCGACACGAAGCGGGGCGCCGTCGGATTACTCGAGGGTGGGGGCTTGGCTCATGCCGGCCGTCGGATCCGAGTGGGCCTGCCCGAGCGCGCCACCGAGCAGCGAGCTGCCCGCGGTGCCAACGGCGCCGACGACGCCCGTCACGCCCTGGGAGACAGCCTGCACGCCCTGGGTGGCGGCCTGCACCAGCTCCATGATGCTGCTGATCACGGAGGTGATGCCCTCCAGCAGCTTGCCGATGCTCTCGGTCTTGCTGGAGCCGCTGGCTGACAAACCGTCCGCCTGGAGCGACTGCATCAGGGGCGAGGAGAGCTTGGAGTCAGGCCGCTGGGCGCCGCCGGGCAGCGAAGTCGCGGAGAGCATGGCGTCGGGCAGCTGGCGTTGCGCTCGGTGGGGATGCCGGGCGCGGACTCGCGGCTCCGGACCCACGAGCCCGGGACGGTGGACCTCAGTGCACCAACGCGCCGAACCCGTCCTCCGAACGCAGGCGAGCCTCCCGCATCACCGGACCCAGGGGTCGGACCTGGCCGGGGACATCGGTGGGCGCCATGTCGAACACGGTGTGTCGCGCCGTGGCCCCCAGGCCCCCAGGCCCTCGCGAAGCGACTGGAGGCGGCGCTCCGGTCGCTCGCGCCCGAGCCCAACTAGGGCGAGGGTTCCAGCCCCGCGCCGTGCTTCACCAGCACGGCGCGGGAGTAGGCCATCAGGAAGCCCATGCGCATGGCGTTGCGCTCGGTGGGGATGCCGGGCGCGGACATGATCGCGGCCATGTCGCTGCCCCGCTCCACGGCGCGCGCCAGCCGGGCTGAAATCAACGCCTGCTGGACGCCGCGCCGCCGGTACGCGGGCAGCACCGACGTGCCGTACAGGGTCGTGAGCCCCTCGCTCGACTCACAGCCCCCCGCGCCAACGGGGACGCCGTCCAGCCGGGCCAGGAACGAGTCCGACGCGGGCTGGCGCGCGCTCTTGAGGCCCACGGACAGGAACACCTCCGGCATCGACTCCCCTTCCGGAACGAAGCCGCTGCCGGAGACCTCCACGAACGTGCGCACCGCCGCGTCGTCGGACGGATCGACGCGCTCGACCGTCAGCCCCGGAGGCGCCCCACGGACGGGCGACAACGAGGCCTCGTCACCGCGCAGCGGCCGGTACAGCACCGTCTCGAACTCGCGCAGCACGAACCCGCGCTCCGCCAGCCCCTGGAGCAGCGCCACCGGCACGAACGGACTCAGCTCCGCCTTCGGCTCGACGCCCCGCGAGGAGAAGAAGGTCACCAGCGCGTCCAGCTCCGCGCCGGTGACCTCCTGGCCGTACCCATAGCCGCAGGACTTGTTCACGTAGGAGCCCACGCCCCCGAACACCATCCAGCCGTCGGCCAGCGGCGCGGCATCCGTCGCCAACGCCACCACGGACGCCGCGGCCCTGCGCTCGAACCTCCGCGCGAACTCCACCAGGTTCACATCGCTCATCCGCCCCCTTTACACCGAACGGGTCTCCCAGGTCCCGAGCTCGGAGCCCGGAGCCGCGGCTCCGGACTCACGAACAGGGCCGGCTGTTCGCGGGCAGCCGGCCCTTTCGTCCGTGCCCGGGCCTTCACCGCTCCACCCGCGCGACCGCCTTCCGGGATGCTTCCGGAGGAGCAGCCGCTCGGAGGCCTCCGCACCCCCGCGGCCCGGGGGACGGTGGCGACAGCGGCAGACAGGGGGGCGGGCATGGGTGAGGGGCTCGCGCCGTGGTTATCCCCAGGAGGAGGCCCGCCGGAGGAGCACGGAAGATGGAACAGCCAGCCCGTGAGCGAATCACCCTCGTGGAGGTGCTGGAGCTGACAGCGCCCTTCAGCGTCTTCGAGTCCATCATCCAGGCTGCGGCGCGGAGGCTGGAGCGCGAGGGTGTGCGCGGCCTCGTCGGCCTCCGATTCTACGCCCGGCCCGACTCCACGGAGGTTGGCGCGGTCGTCACGTTCGCGGACGCCCGTCAGGTCATGGAACACATCCACATGATTTCCGGCTGGCCCGAATTCAAGGCACTCCTCGGCGTCGCGAAGCCCGTTGACGTCCGGGTGTACGGAAGGCTCGGCGAGGAGGCGCATGCGTGGCTCAAGACGATGAACGTCGTGAGCAAGGTCTTTGAAACCCCCGTTGCGGGCTTCGTGCGCTGAACGCTCGCCTGGAGCGGGTTGGCGCCAGCAGAGGGAACCCCCATCGTTGAGGGACGAAGAGCGCGTCCTCTTCCCGCGCCCCATGGATCGCCTGCACGACAGCTGGAGCCTCGAAGCCGTCTTCGCCAGCCTGGGCGAGGGGGTCCTGGTCTGCGACGAGCACCGGCACTTCGTGTTCATCAACCCGGTGGGCGAACAGCTCCTGGGCATGGGGGCGACGGACACACCCGCCGACCGGTGGGCGGAGCACTACGGGCTCTACCTGCCGGATCAAGTCTCCCTCTATCCGTCCGAACTCCTGCCCATGATCCGAGCCCTGGGTGGCGAGACGGTGACCCGCCAGGAGCTCTTCCTGCGCAACGCCGAAAGGCCAGCGGGGACCTGGCTGCTCGTCAGCTCCAGTCCGGTCCGCGACAAGGCCGGAGTGCTTCGCGGCGGCGTCTCCGTCTTCAGCGACATCACCGAGCGCAAGCAGACCGAGGATGCGCTGCGCGCGGTCAGCGAGAAGTATCGGTCGCTCTACAACAACACCCCGGTGATGATGCACTCCATCGACCGGCGGGGGCGGCTGGTGAGCGTCAGTGATTGCTGGCTGAACACCCTGGGCTATGAGCGCGCGGAGGTGCTCGGGCACGACTCGGTGGAGTTCCTGACGCCGGAGTCCCAGCGGTACGCCCGCGAGGTCATCCTCCCCGCGTACTTCAAGACCGGTGAATGCTGGAACGTGCCGTACCAGCTCGTGAAGAAGGACGGGAAGCCCCTCGACGTCATCCTGTCCGCCATCGGGGAGCGGGATGCCTCCGGCGCGGTGGTCCGCTCCCTCGCGGTGCTCATCGACGTGACCGAGCGGAAGCGGGCGCAGGAGGCGCTGTTTGAAAGCGAGAAGCGACTGCGGGCCATCCTGGACAACGCGCCGACCGTCTTCTTCCTGCTGGACACCCAGCAACGCTTCATCTTCGTGAATCGCGAGTGGGAGCGGCTCTTCCACCACACGCGGCAGGAGGTCGCCGGGAAGACCTCCCTCGATGTCTTTCCCCAGGAGATCGCCACCGCCCTGCACCACACCAACCAGGGCGTCCTCCAGGACGGCGTCTCCGTGCAACGGGAGGAGCTGCTCCGGCACGACGATGGGATCCACACCCACCTCACGCACAAGTTCCCGCTCTTCGATGCCGCTGGCGATGTCTACGCGCTCTGCGGAATCGCCACCGACATCACCGAGCGCAAGCGGATGGAGACCGCCCAGCGCTTCCTGGCCGACGCGAGCCGGGAGCTGGTGGCGTCCCTCGACAATGAAACCACGCTCCAGCGCGTCGCGGAGCTGGCCCTGCCCCTGCTGGCGGAGCTGTGCGTCGTCTTCGTGCGCACGACGGGGATGCCGCTGCGCCCCGTGGCGGTGGCGGACCGTTCGCCGTCCCGCGCCGCGGACGTGAGGGAGTTCCTCCGCCGCCACCCGCCCGCACCGGAAGCCCTCCACGGGCCGGCGCGGATCCTGACGACCGGAAGGTCGGAGACGTCCGACGCGTCCCAGGGCCTGCTGGACCCCGTGGCGCTGGCGGAAGAGCGCTGGTCGCAAGTGCGGACACTCCAGGGCCGGCCCTCGCTGGGTGTGCCCCTCCAGGCGCGAGGCCGCACCCTGGGCGTGCTGTTCCTCCTCTCCCCCCAGTCGGGGCGCGGGTATGCCCCGGCGGAGCTGGAGCTGGCGGAGGAACTGGGCCGTCGGGCCGCGGTCGCCATCGACAACGCCCAGCTCTATTGCTCGGCGCAGGAGTCCATCCGCGCGCGCGATGAGTTCCTCTCCATTGCCTCCCATGAACTGAAGACCCCGCTGACCTCCATGAAGCTGCGCGTGCAGCAGATGGAGTCCGCCCTCACGGGCCCGCACCCACTGCCCACGGACAAGGTGACGCGGATGCTGGAGGTCTTCGAGGAGCAGCTCCAGCGGCTGTCACGGCTGGCGGAGCACCTGCTCGACGTCTCCCGCATCAATGACAGACGACTCGACCTGCGGCGGGAGGAGATGGACCTGGTGGCGGTGGCGCACAACGTGACGAACCACCTCGCGGCGCAGTTCGAGAAGACGGGCTGCGCGTTGGAGATGATGGCCCCGGAGCCGGTGTGGGGATACTGGGACCGGTTGCGGCTGGAGCAGGTCCTGATCAACCTGCTGACCAACGCGATGAAGTATGGCGAGGGGCAGCCCATCCAGTTGGAGGTGACGCGCCAGGCGCGGGGGGCGCGGCTCGTCGTCGAGGACCACGGCCTGGGCATTCCGCCCGAGGCCCAGGGCCGCATTTTCGAGCGCTTCGAGCGCGCCGCGTCGCGCAACTACGGAGGACTCGGGTTGGGGCTCTTCATCTCGCGGCAGATTGTCGACGCGCACGGGGGAAGCATCCGCGTGGAGAGCACGCCGGGGCTCGGAGCGAAGTTCATCGTCGAGCTTCCGACGTGAACCCATCCGCTGGGGGGTGACAGGAATGTCCCCAGGGGAGCGCCACCGCGCGTGCCAGGATTGGCACGTTCGCCGCGCCCCGCGCGCTTCCCGGGGGCTGGGGCCGCGCGCAACGCGTTGGAATCACGGCGCGAAGGAGGCTTCGGGGGCCATGGCACCGCCCTTGCCATGGAAGGACTCCACAACCCCAAGGAGCCCTGCACCCCATGCCCCCCCCGAAGCCCACCGACG
>NZ_RAWD01000227.1:0-16228 GCF_003612065.1 Corallococcus sp. CA047B | reverse complement strand
GGGTGCGGGACTTGGACTTGGCCATGCCCCCTCCCTACCCCAACCCGGCCGCCCCTCCCAGAGAAGGGTGTGGGTGGATTCCCTCTTCTCGACAAGCCGGCCGGCATGGTTATGGGGAAGGGTATTGGCGCGGTTCGTCAGCGCCCGGAGGCCTTCATGTCCGCAGAGACCCACCCCCAGCGGGAAACCCATTCGTTCCAGGCGGAGATCCAGCAACTGCTGAGCCTGGTCATCAATTCGCTCTACAGCCACCAGGAGATCTTCCTGCGCGAGCTGGTGTCCAACGCGTCCGACGCGCTGGACAAGCTGCGCTTCCGCTCCATCACGGAGCCGGAGCTGCTCAAGGACGAGCCGGCGCTGGAGCTGCGCATCATCCCGGACGCCGACAAGGGCACCCTCACCATCGAGGACACCGGCATCGGCATGACGCACGACGAGCTGGTGAAGAACCTGGGCACCATCGCGCACTCCGGTTCGCGCGAGTTCCTCCAGGCGCTGGCGCAGAAGGGCCAGAAGGACATGCAGCTCATCGGCCAGTTCGGCGTGGGCTTCTACAGCGCGTACCTGGTCGCTGACCGCGTGGACGTGGTGAGCCGCGCCGCGGGTGAGAGCACCGCGTGGCGCTGGGCGTCGGAGGCGCACGGCACGTTCACCGTGGAGCCCGCGGAGAAGGCCACGCGCGGCACCGCCATCACGCTGCACCTGAAGGCGGACCAGAAGGAGTTCCTGGACGAGTGGAAGCTGCGCCAGCTCATCACCCAGTACTCCGACTACGTCGGCCACCCCATCAAGCTCCAGGTGACCAAGCACGTGGGCAGTGGGGAGACCCAGGCCACGGAGACCGCGCTGGAGGTGGTGAACAAGGCGAGCGCCCTGTGGCAGCGCTCGAAGTCGGAGATCACCGACGAGCAGTACCAGGAGTTCTACAAGCACCTGACGCACGACTACGACCAGCCGCTGGCGTGGACGCACTTCAAGGCGGACGGCACGCAGCAGTTCACGGGCCTTCTCTTCGTGCCCAAGCACCCGCCGTTCGATTTGAACTCGCAGCAGCAGCGCGGGGTGCGGCTGTTCGTCAAGCGCGTGTTCATCATGGACCGCTGCGAGGACCTGGTGCCGCAGTGGCTGCGCTTCGTGCGCGGCGTCATCGACTCGGATGACCTGCCGCTCAACGTGTCGCGTGAGATGTTGCAGGACTCGGCGGTGGTGCGCTCCATCCGCAAGCACGTGGTGAAGAAGTCCCTGGACCTGCTGGAGAAGATGGCCAAGGACAAGCCGGACGACTACCGCACGTTCTGGGAGTCCTTCGGCACGGTGGTGAAGGAAGGCCTGACGCTGGAGACGGAGTACCGCGAGAAGCTGGGCGCGCTGGTGCGCTACGAGTCCTCCCGCGAGGAGGGGCTCACGTCGCTGGCGGACTACGTCGCGCGCATGAAGGAGGGCCAGGAGGCCATCTACTACGTCTACGGCGAGAGCCGGCGGGCGGTGGCGGACAGCCCCCACCTGGAGTCGCTGAAGAAGCGCGGCTACGAGGTGCTCTTCATGACGGACCCGGTGGACGAGTGGGCCGCGCAGGGCCTGCGCGACTTCCAGGGCAAGCCGCTGGTCTCCGCGCTCAACGCGGACCTGAAGCTCCAGTCCACGGAGGAGGAGAAGAAGGAGAAGGAGCAGCACTCCGAAGGGCTCAAGGGCCTCACGGACCGGATGAAGGACGTGCTGCGCGAGGACGTGCGCGAGGTGCGCGTGTCGGACCGCCTCACGGACTCACCGGTGTGCCTGGTGGTGTCCGAGGGCGGCTCGCCGGCCTACCTGGAGCGCCTGCTGAAGGAGCGCGGCAAGGGGATGCCGCGCGTCAAGCGCATCCTGGAGGTCAACCCCAAGCACCCGGTCATCGAGCACCTGCGCGGCCTCATCGCCCGGGACCCGTCCCTACCGCAGGTGAGCGAGTGGATTGAGCTGCTGCACGACCAGGCGCTGCTCACCGAGGGCAGCCCGCTGAGCGATCCGAACCGCTTCGCGCGGCGGATGACGGCGCTGCTCACGCAGCTGGCCACGTCCGGCGCGGGCAACGGCATTCCGGACGCGTCGCAGGTGCCGCCCCCCGCGGCCACCGCCGCGGCGACGCCGGCGCAGTCGAGCTGAGTTGGGAGCACGCGGTCATCGCCGGGGGACGTCCTCCCGGCGATGGCCGTGCGGCAAGAGTCAGGCCCCCTTCGAGACATCCACCCGCATCAGCTCCGCGAGCAGGGCCTCGCCAGTCCACGCGCGGCGCGGTCCGGCCTCCGCCTCATGGACGAGCTCCACCAGACGGGAGTTCACCGGCGCGGCCCCCCGGTGCTGGAGGGCCAGCCGGACGACCTCGCCGTTGAGGTAGTCCACCTCCGTCTTGCGGCCCGCGCGCAGGTCGTCCTGCATCGACGAGCGCGCCTTCGGATCAATGGCCAGCATCTTCTTCGCGAGCACGGCGAACACCGCATCCGGCATCCCCAGCAGGCGCGGAATCCAGTGCGGCGGCAGGGGCGTGAGCTTCGCAGGCTTCACCTTGGCCACGTCCAGCACCGCCAGGGCCTCGCGCTGCGCGAGCGCCACGCAGCGCCGCCACGCGCGCTGGGACAGCTCCTCCTTCAGCGGCAGGTCGGCCAGGGCGTTGATGGCGTTGTTGAGGTTGAGCAGGAGCTTCGCCCACTGCACCGCGCCGATGTCCACATGCTGCTTCAGCGGCAGCCCCGCACCGCCGAAGGCCGCCAGATAGGGCGCGAGCAGCGCGTGCTGCTCCACCTCCAGCGTGCCCTCGGAGCCCGCGTGGAAGGCGCCCTGCCCTTGCGCCGCGACGTTGAAGGGCACCATGCCGGTGAGCACCGTGTGGCCGGGCAGCAGGTCGCGCAGCACCTGTGCGTTGTGCAGACCGTTCTGGAAGCTGATGACGCTGGCCCCGGCCTTGAGCCGTGACGCGAGCGTGCGCCCCGCCTCCTCCGTCGCCGCGGACTTCACCGTGACGAGCACCAGGTCCGCCGTGGCCAGCGCCTCCTGCCCTGTGTCGATGCGCACCTGCGACGCGGGCACCTTCAGGTCGGCGCCACGCCAGTCCGTCAGGTGCAGGCCGTGGGAGCGGACCTCCGCCACCACGCGCTCACGACCGATGAAGCGCACCGGGGCGCCCTTCGCGGCGAGCCGACCACCGACGTAGCAGCCGATGCTGCCCGCGCCGAAGACGCAGATTTCAGGGGACGAGGCCATGGACACGAAGTCTGTCACGCGAACTCACGTCGCGGGCAACAGCACGACGATGAGCACGTCCCACAGTGCATGGCTCAACCATGAGGCCATGGGCGTGCGGCGCCACTCGGCCAGGGCGCCCCAGGCGAGCGATGTGGGCAGCGCGGCCAGCGCCAGCAGCGGCTCCCCGAAGACGAGCAGCGCGAGGCTGGACAGCACCGCCGACCCGGCCACCGCGCCCCACCGCCCCAGGCGAGGACGCAGCGTCCCCTGCACCAGCCCCCGCCAGAACAACTCCTCCGCGGGCACCAGCAGCAACACCAGGGCCAGCGCCGTGCTCCAGGAGCCCGTGCCGAACGTGGCGTAGACCGCGTGCAGGGGCTCGCAGAGCGCGTCGGTGAAGCCGCCACAGAAGGCCCACAGGAACACGCGCGCGCCGACGTACAGCACCACCGCCTGGGCCACGCTCCACGCGGCATCTGGAAGCGACAGGCCCGGGAGCGGCCTTTGCCAGAGGCCCATCGCCCGCCACGTCACCGCGAGCCAGACGGCGCAGAACCCGGAGGCGACGGCGAAGAAGAACGGCGGGTGCGCGTGCACCAGCGCCGTCCAGGCCAGCACCCCCACCGTGGCCGCGGCCCGCCAGAGAGGCAGGGCCGCATCACCGGTCGGAGCAGGAACAGCGGGAGGAAGCGTCATCGCCCCGGCAGCGTACCCCGGAGCGGCGCAACCTCCCCGGGTCTCGGGAGGGAGGGCCCGCTCACGCGCGCACCGCCTCCCCGAGTCCGGACCTCACGTCACATCGGGAGACACGCACCACTGCCCGAACCGTCGTCGGCGCACCGGTAGCCGGTGCGGCACGTGCCCTGCCCCCCTCCGGACGTCGGCGTGCAGTTGACGAAGCAGTAGGCGCGGGTCTTGTCGCCGGTGATGTAGCAGGCGGTTCCCGACGGGCAGCTCGACGTCAGGCACCCCTGGGAGCAGTAGCCGCCCGGGAAGCCCACGCCCGTGAGGCACTCGCCTTCCGCGCCGCACGCGCTGCTGCTGGTGCAGGCATCGCCCACCTCCGAGGTGGGCTCGTCGTCCTCGTCCGACTGGTAGGGCACCAGGGTGAAGCTGATGCCCGTGGTCTTCGTCCCCTTGGTGACCTCCACGGTCTCCACCTGGGTGGTGTCGCGCCAGAAGCCCACGCGGTCGCCATCGTCGAAGTATTCGCCCTCGCCGGTGTCGTCGATGGACGCCAGCACCAGGTACTCGTGCGGGGTGAGCTTCGTGGTGTAGCTGTAGCCACCCGACCCGGACACCGTGCCGATGCCGTCGTCGTCGATCTGCACCTCACCCGCCGCATCCAGGTAGGCGAAGGCGATGACGGCGTCCTTGCCGCTGGTGGCGCCCACGCGGAACTTCACCAGCACCTGCGCGGTGCCCGCGCCCGAAGCGCCGGTGAGGTCGAGCTGCGCCACGTAGCTGCCCGCCGCCAGCGAGCCCGGATTGACGCTCACGTTCAGCGTCGCGGACTTGTAGGCGGCGATGCTCAGCGAGGTGCTGGAAACGGAAACCGCGGAGGCATTGGCACCGGAGACGGCGACGCTCACCTGGAGCGTGCCACCACCGTTGTTGCGCACGGACAGCACCTGCGACTCCGCCCCGGTGAGCGAGAGCTGGGTGGTGCTGATGGCGAGCTTCGGAGGCAGGGAGGTGTCGCCACCGCCCTTCGCGCGCAGCACGGCCGCGTACGCATCCACGAGCCCCGCGCCACAGCCCTCGGAGCACTGGCTCGTCGCGTCCGCCGTGTCCTTCAAGATGGCCTCCACCTCCTGGGACGTGAGGGTGGGGTCCTGCGCCAGCATCAGCGCGACGATGCCCGCGACATGCGGGGTGGCCATGCTGGTGCCCTGATACCAGTCGTACGAAGCCTTGCCGGTGCTGTCGGGCAGGGTGGACAGCACGCCGTCCGGGAAGCCGTCGCCGTTGCGGTCCTCGCTCGTCTGGCCGCCAGCGGCCATGATGTCCACCTGCGGGCCGTAGTTGGAGTAGCTGGCGCGCTTGCCGTTGAAGCGCACCGCGCCCACGCAGATGACGTTCTGCAGGTTGCACGGGAAGCTGTTGGCGGTGGTCGTGTTCTCGTTGCCGGCGGCGACCACGAAGATGGATCCGCGGTTCACCGCGGAGTTCACGGTGTCCTGGAGCGCCTGCGACGGAGACCCGTTGCCGCCCAGGCTCATGTTGATGACCCGCGCCCGGTTGGCGTTGGGCGTCACGCCGGGGACGTTGCCACCGCTCGCCCAGTTCATGCCCGCGACGATGTCCGCCAGCGAGCCGCCCTGCGTGCCCAGCACGCGCACCGGGACGAGGTTCTGGCCCGACCAGGTGACACCCGCCGCGCCCATGCCGTTGTTGGACGACGCGCCGATGGTCCCCGCCACGTGCGTGCCGTGGTACGACGAGCCCCCGTTGGGCAGGTCCTTGCCCTCGTCCTTCGGGTTGGAGTCCACGCCGTTGCCGTCACCCGCGTTGGGGACCTCGGAGATGAGGTCGATGCCCGGGAGCAGACGCGCTCTCAGGTCCGGGTGGTCGGTGCTGCCGGTGTCCAGCACCGCGACGACGATGGACGCACTGCCCGTGCCCAGGTCCCACGCCGCCGGCAGGTTCATCTTCGCGTAGTGCCACTGGCGCGAATAGAGCGGGTCGTTGGGAACGGCGAGGGCCCGCACCCGCACGTTGCTCTCCGCGTACTTCACGCCCGGCACGGCCTGGACCTTCTGGAGCACGCGCACGTGCTCGGCCTCGGTGAGGGCGCGCACGTTGGAGACGCCGCTGGCCATCGCCTGCGGCTGGCGGACCTCGAAGCGCAGCAGGTGCAGGGTGTCGCTCAGGTAGGCCTGGTGCTCGACGTGGTAGCCCTCCACGCGCGCCTGGGCCACGGCTTCCTCGGCGGACAGGCCGGGCGTGTCGAAGCGCACGATGAGCTGTCCGGGCAGCAGGGACGACTCCCGGGTCAGCGGCTTGGACGGGATGCCCGTGCGCCACACGCCCTTCGCGGCGAGCGCGCGGGAGACCATCGCGGGGAGGTTCTTCGCGTTGGGCAGGGAGAAGAACGCATCCAGCGACGACGGGCTGCTCACCGAGGAGGAGCCCGCCTGGAACGGTTGCAAGGTGCCTTCGACGGTTCCCTTCGTCGTAAGGATGTCGTCATCATCGTCGTCATCGGTGCCATTGCAGGCCACGAGACCGAGCATCCCCAGCAGGGCAAGACGGCGGAACATGAATGGGTCCTTGGACTAGGAGTGTGTCTGTCCGACCCTAGGTCCGCTGCGGGCAGTGCGTCCAGCCGCCATTCGCCTGCCCGGCCGGTCACTCCGGCGGGGCCTTGATGAAGCGCCTACCGCCCCAGGTCCAGCAACACCGCCTCCGCCGCGCGGCGCCCCGACGTGAGCGCTCCGTCGATGGAGGCGTTCTCGCGGTGGTCCCCGCACACGTAGAGCCCCGCGGCCAGCCGCACGGGCCGGTGTGGCTCCACCAGCGCGGACGGGGTCTGCACGGGCAGCGCGTCCGGAATCACATACGTGCGCAGGTGCCGCCACGCGGACACCGCCGCGCCGAACCATTCCGTCATTTGCGCGCGCACGCGGGCCTCCAGCCCGTCCGCGTCGCCCCCGTCGTCCACCACCGACACGGACACCAGGGCATGTCCCTTCGGCGCGTACGCGGGGGACACCTCGCTCATCACCGCCACGTTGTTCACCGGTCCCGTGCCCTCGCCGTTGAGCAGGAGCCACGGACCTTCCACCGGCGGCTCCGGCGCGGCGAAGTAGAGGCACGTCACCCGGTTCATCCTCGGCGCCGGCATGCCCAGCAGCAGCGACGCCGCCGTGCCGGGGTCGGTCGCCACCACCACCGCGTCCGCATGCACCATCTCGCCGTCCTCCAGGCGCACGCGGTGGCCCCAGACCTCGGCCACGCGCACCTTCATCCGCAGCGCCCCCGACGGCAGCTTCGCCGCGAGCTGCTCCGGGATGGCCCCCATGCCCCGCTCCGGCACCACCGTGTGCCCCCGCGAGAACATCCGGAACACGAACTCCAGCATCCGGCTGGATGTCGACAGCTCGCGCTCCAGGAAGATGCCGCCGAAGAACGGGCGCAGGAACGCGTCGATCATCTCCTCGGAGAAGCCCAGGTCGCGCAGGAAGCGCAGCGAGTCCTGCTGCGGCCGCTGCCACAGGTCCCCCAGCTCCCCCGACGTCGCGTGCTGTCGCAATTCCAGCACGCGCAGCTTGTCCAACAGTCCCCCCACGGGCTCGAACAGGTGCGACACCGCTTCCACCGGGTGCCGCAGGGGGTCCGCCAGCGTGTGCAATCGCCCACCCCGCCACACCTTCGCGCCCGGGATGAAACGACGGGGTGACAAGGCCTTCACGTCGAGCACGCGCTGACCTTCCGGGTAGGCCGTGAGGTACACTTGGAAGCCCCGGTCCAGCAGGAAGCCCTCGTGCGCGTCGGTGCGCACCCGACCGCCCGGCGCATCCCCGGCTTCGAGCACGTGGACCTCCACCCGTGCCTCGCGCAGGGCCTTCGCGCAGGCGAGCCCCGCGAGTCCCGCGCCCACGACGATGACCCCAGGCTTCGTCACGGTCTTCCTCCAGTCCAGCGAGCGTGCGGACCCTGGCTTGTAAACGCCAGGACGTGCAAGCAAGACTCCGGGCCGGTTGCGGGCATCCGACAGTTATTGCAAACGTTTCCCCCGTGCCCGATTCCCCAAGCACACCCCACACCGGCATCGGCCGGTGTGCCCTCCGGAGAAGAAAGAGCAGGAGCACCCCATGTTGATCGTGATGCGCCCAGACGCGACGGAACAGGACATCGAGCGAGTGAACGATGAGATCCGCCGCCGTGGCTGGCATCCGCACGCGATCGCAGGCGGCTCCCGCACGGCCATCGGCATCACCGGCAACCCTGGCGCCGTGGAGCCGGAGCCCTTCCGGGTGCTGCCCGGCGTCGCGGACGCGGTCGCCATCTCCCAGCCGTTCAAGCTGGTCAGCCGCGAGGTGAAGCCCGACGACAGCATCGTGCGCGTGGGTGACCTGAACATTGGCGGCGCGGCCATCCACGTCATCGCGGGCCCCTGCTCCGTGGAGTCGCGCGAGCAGATCGTCTCCACCGCGCACGCGGTCAAGAAGGCGGGCGCCACCATGCTGCGCGGCGGGGCGTTCAAGCCCCGCACCAGCCCCTATGAGTTCCAGGGCCTCAAGGGTGACGGCCTCGCGCTGCTCGCGGAGGCGCGCAAGGAGACGGGCCTGCTGGTGACCACGGAGGTGAAGGACACCGCCACCCTGGCCGCCGTCGCGGAGCACACCGACATCCTCCAGGTGGGCGCGCGCAACATGCAGAACTTCAGCCTGCTGGAAGCGGTGGGCGAAACGCGCAAGCCGGTGCTGCTCAAGCGCGGCATCAGCGCCACCATCAAGGAACTGCTGATGGCGGCCGAGTACATCGTCGCGCGCGGCAACACCCAGGTCATCCTCTGCGAGCGCGGCATCCGCACGTTCGAGAACATGACGCGCAACACGTTGGACCTGAACGCCATCCCCATGCTGAAGGCGCTGACGCACCTGCCGGTGTTCGTGGACCCCTCCCACGGCATCGGCGTGCGCAAGGCGGTGCCGGCGATGATGCGGGCGGCCATCGCCGCGGGCGCCGACGGCATCATCGTGGAGGTGCACCCGGATCCGCCGCGCGCCAAATCGGACGGCTTCCAGTCGCTGGACTTCTCCGAGTTCGAGAAGGCCATGGGCGAGGTGCGCGCCATCGCCCAGGCGATGGGACGCGAAGTGGTCCGGTTGGGATAGCGCGATGACACTCAAGGAAGCGCTGGGCAGGGTGGTGGGCCGGCGCGACCTCTCCCGCGAGGAGATGGCCTCGGTGATGGGCCAGATGCTCGCGGGCGAGGCCTCCGCCGCGCAGGTGGGGGCGCTGGCCGCCGCATTGCGGATGAAGGGTGAGACCGAGGACGAAATCCTCGGGGCCGCGGAGGCCATGCGGGCCTGCGCGGCGCGCATCTCGCCCGTGGCGGAGGTGGTGCTCGACACCTGCGGCACGGGCGGTGATGGGGCGCACACCTTCAACATCTCCACCGCGGTGGCCTTCGTGGCCGCCGGGGCGGGAGTGACCGTGGCCAAGCACGGCAACCGCGCGGTCTCCAGCCGCTGCGGCAGCGCGGACGTGCTCGCGGCGCTGGGTGTGTCCATGGAGCGGGCGCACGCGCAGGTGACGCGCGACATCGATGAACACGGGGTGGGCTTCCTCTTCGCGCCCTCGCACCACAGCGCCCTGAAGCACGTGGCGCAGGCGCGAAGGGACCTGGGCTTCCACAGCGTGTTCAACCTGCTGGGGCCGCTGACGAACCCGGCGGGAGCGCGCTACCAGTTGCTGGGCACGTTCGACCGGCAGCGCGTGGAGCAGACCGCGCGGGTGCTGGGGCGACTGGGAAGCCGCCGCGCCTGGGTGGTGCATGGCCACGACGGGCTGGATGAAATCTCCCCCTGCGCGCCCACGGAGGTCGCGGAGCTGCGCGCGGATGGCACCGTGCACCGCTTCACCGTGACGCCGGAGGACGCGGGCCTGGCCACCATCTCGCGGGACGCCATCGCGGGAGGTGACGCGGAGGAGAACGCGGGCAAGCTGCGAGCCCTGCTCGCGGGCGAGAAGAACGGCATCCGCACGGCGGTGCTGCTCAACGCGGCCGCCGCGCTGCTGGTCGTCGGGTTGGTGGACACGCTGAAGGCCGGCGTGAAGAAGGCGGAGCACGCCATCGACTCCGGGGCCGCCGAACGCAAGCTGGTCGCGCTCATCGAAAAGGTGGCCGCATGACGACCGCATCTTCCGCCGCGAAGCCCTCCGAAGCCCCTGGCACGCTGGACGTCATCATGGCGCGCAAGCGCCGGGAGCTGGGCACCCGCCCTGCCCCGACGCACGGCGCGCAGCCCCCGACGCGGGACTTCGCGCAGGCGCTGGTGCGGCGCGTGCCCGGACATCCGGTCAACGTCATCGCGGAGGTGAAGCGCAAGAGCCCGTCGGGCGGCGCCTTCCCGCATGCGGACGTGGTCGCGGTGGCGCGTGCCTATGAAGCCGCGGGCGCCTGCGCCATCAGCGTGCTCACGGACGGGCCGGACTTCGGTGGCGACCTGGAGGACCTGGTCGCGGTCCGGGCCGCCCTCGCCATCCCGGTGCTGCGCAAGGACTTCCTCGTCGCCGCGAGCGAAGTGGAGGAGAGCACGGCCTGGGGCGCGGACGCGGTGCTGCTCATCGCGGATGCGCTGGAGGACAGCGTGCTGCGCGAGATGGTGGCCGCCGCGAAGCAATTCCGCGTGGCCGCCCTCGTGGAGGCCCACACGGCGGAACATGCCGAGCGCGCGCTCGCCGCGGGGGCGCGCATCGTGGGCCTCAACAACCGCAACCTCGCCACGCTGAAGACGGACACGGGCACGGCGCTCCGGGTGATGCCCGCGCTGCGCTCCCGGTCCACGGCGCTGGTCGCGGAGAGCGGCCTCAAGACCCTCGCGGACCTCACCGCCGCGCGCGATGCGGGCGCCGACGCCGTGCTGGTGGGCGAATCGCTCCTGCGCGACGCTGACCCCGGCCGGGCCCTGCGCAGGTTGCTCGGCCTGGAAGGTGGAGGCGCATGAACGTCACCGTGAAGGTCTGTGGCGTGACGCGCCTGGAGGACGCGCGGGGCGTGTGGTCAGCCGGCGCGGACGCGATGGGGCTCAACTTCCATCCAGGCTCCCCGCGCTTCGTGGACGTGGCCACGGCGGCGGCGCTCTCCCGCACGCGGCCTCCGTTGGGCGCGGTGGTGGGCGTGTTCGTCAACGCGAAGCCGGACGACATCCGGCTGCGCGTGCGCGAGTGCGGCCTCACGGCGGTGCAGCTCCACGGCGACGAGCCGCCCGAGGCCTGCGCCGGCTACGGCGTGCCCGTCATCAAGGCGTTGCGGGTGCGCGGGCCCGAAGACGTGGCGCGCGCCCGGGCCTACGTGGGCGTGGGTGATGTCGCGGGGCTGCTGCTGGACGGCGCGGCCCCGGGCTATGGCGGCGGCGGCGTCACCTTCGACTGGTCACTGGTGGCACGACTGGCGGACTGCGGCGCGCCGGTGCTGGTGGCGGGCGGCCTCAAGCCGTCCAACGTGGTCGAGGCCGTGAAGGCCACCCGGCCCTACGGTGTGGATGTGGCCAGTGGGGTGGAGTCGGCCCCTGGCATCAAGGACCTGGACGCGGTGCGCGCCTTCGTGCGCGCGGTCAGGTCTCTCAACCTCTGGGTCGAGGGCGCACCGTAACCCCTCTCATCTCCCCTTCCGGGTGAGCAAACCCGTCGGCATCACGCTGTATCGTCGGACTCCATGAGAGCTCCGAGCGCCGTCTCCTGGCGACACCACCTTGCGCCCATCCTCGCGGCCCTCGGTCTGGGATGCGCCACCATCGCCATGGACACCGAGACGGACTGCATCCAGCGCCACCCCGGCTTGCCGGAGGCATGCGGCCTCACGACCTCAGAAGCCGCCGCCATCATGGCCGCGAGCGTCGGCGCCACCGGTACGCATGTTGGCTCAGGCGCGGAAGAGTACGACGACGCACACAACACCAACGTTCTGGACTGGAAACGACGGTGCATCCGACTGTACGGGGACTGCCAGACGCAGGACTGGATACGGAAGAAGCGCTGCTTCGCGTGCTTCGAGGACTGCACCGGACAGCATGAATGGCCGCTCGACCAGTGCCGACCGAAAGACGGGCGATGACGACGACGGAAGATGGACCCGACTGGGACCCGATACGCGCGCTCGCGCGGCAAGTCCTCCGCCAGGGAGCACCGCTGGTGCTCACCGACGACGTGCGCGGCCTCTTGCGACGCACGGCGCGCGAAGTGGCGCTGGACGCCGTCGACGTGAGCACCGACGCCAGCGCGCTCGCGGTGCTGCGCGAGTGCTCGCGGCGCATCACCGAGGGCTCCAACCGGCTGGGGGATGCACTCCACCGGATGTACCGCCACCAGGAGAAAGGTGACTACGACAGCGCACGCCAGGAGATGCGCGATGTGCTGTCCGTCGAAGTGGTGCCCCTGTACCGAGAGATCGCGCAGGGCCAACTGGCCGTCATGGCCAACACGCCGTGATGGACAGGGCGCGGCGCCGCCCCCAGTTCCCAGCACCCGCTCCGTCAGGCCCAGCCCCCTGCAAGCGAGGCAACATCCACTGCGACCTCTGGCCTCTCCCCTGCCAGGAGGACTTGTGCTTCATTCTGTGATCGCACCGCCACCATGAGCCGCGCTACCCCACTGCCCATGACACTCTGGCCGACCCTCAAACTGCTTGGAGTAGAGCCATGACGACGGACACGGCCGCGGGCCGCTTTGGCCGCTACGGCGGACGCTATGTGCCGGAGACCCTGGTCCCCGCGCTGATGGAACTGGAAGGGGCGTACGCGGAGGCCCAGCGGGACGCGGCCTTTGGAGAAGAGGTCGCGCGCGTGCTGCGCGAATTCGTGGGCCGGCCCACGATGCTGACGCCCGCGCACCGCCTCACGAAGTCGTGGGGCGGCGCCCAGGTGTGGCTCAAGCGCGAGGACCTGGCGCACACGGGCGCGCATAAAATCAACAACACCGTGGGCCAGGTGCTGCTCGCCCGGCGCATGGGCAAGAAGCGCATCATCGCGGAGACGGGCGCGGGCCAGCACGGCGTGGCCACCGCCACCGCGTGCGCGCTCTTCGGCCTGCCCTGCGAGGTGTTCATGGGCGCACTGGACGTGGAGCGCCAGGCGCTCAACGTCTTCCGCATGCGCGCGCTGGGCGCGGTGGTGCGGCCGGTGGAGTCGGGCTCGCGCACGCTGAAGGACGCGATGAACGAGGCCATGCGCGTCTGGGTTTCGCAGGTGGAGGACACCTACTACGTCATCGGCAGCGCGGCCGGTCCGCACCCCTACCCCACCATCGTGCGCGACTTCCAGGCCATCATCGGCAAGGAGATCCGCGCGCAGACGCAGGCCGCCATCGGCCGGCTGCCGGACGCCATCATCGCGTGCGTGGGCGGCGGCTCGAACGCCATCGGCGCGCTGCACCCGTTCATCCCGGACACGTCGGTGCGACTCGTCGGCGTGGAGGCCGCGGGCCACGGACTCCAGTCCGGCCAGCACGGCGCGTCGCTGACGCTGGGCACGGAGGGCGTGCTGCACGGCTCGCGCTCGTTGGTGCTGCAGGACGAGAACGGACAGATTCAAGAGGCACACAGCATCTCCGCCGGCCTGGACTACCCGGGCGTGGGGCCGGAGCTGGCGCACCTGGCGAAGACGGGCCGCATGGAGGTGCGCACCGCGACGGACGACGACGCCCTGTCCGCCTTCTACGAGGTGGCGCGCACGGAGGGCATCCTCCCCGCGCTGGAGACGTCGCACGCCTTCGCGGCGGCGCGCTCCCTGGCCCGGGACATGGGCAAGGGGCAGCATCTGGTCATCAACTGCTCGGGACGCGGCGACAAGGACGTGGCGACCATCTCCGCGCGCGGCGTGCCTCCGGCGACTGGGGTGAAGTCATGAGCACGGAACTGGGCAAGGCGTTCGCACGGGCGAAGGCCCGGGGCGAGGGCGCACTGGTGGCCTACGCGATGGCGGGCGACCCCGACCTCGCGCGGTCGGTGGACGTGTTCGCCGCCATGGTGGAGGGCGGCGCGGACGTGCTGGAGATTGGCGTGGCGTTCAGCGACCCCATCGCGGACGGGCCCGTCATCCAGGCCGCGTCGGAGCGGGCGCTGAAGGCGGGCGCCACGCTGCGCCGCGTGCTGGACGAAGTGGTGCCGGAGGTGCGCCGCCGCTGCCCGGAGACACCGCTGGTCATCATGACGTACGTCAACGTGGTGATGGCCATGGGCGAGGCGCGCTACGCGAAGCTCGCGCGCGAGCGGGGCATCTCGGGCACCATCCTCCCGGACCTCCCGCCCGAGGAGAGCGCCGCCCTGCGCGCCGCGTTCGACGCGGAAGGCGTGGACCTCATCCCACTGTGCGCGCCCACGACACCGCCCGCGCGCGCGGAGGGCATCGCGAAGGATGCGCGAGGCTTCGTCTATTGCGTGTCCGTCGCGGGCGTCACCGGCATGCGCGCCGAGCTGCCTCCGAACCTGTCCGAGCGGTTGGACCTGGTGCGCAGGGCCGCGTCGGTGCCGGTGGTGGCGGGCTTCGGCATCTCCACCGGAGAGCAGGCGAAGTCGCTCGTCGCTCACGCCGACGGCGTCGTGGTGGGCAGCGCCCTGGTGCGCGCCGCGCATTCGGACGGACCCCAGGCGGCGAAGCAGCTCTGCGCGGACATCAAGCGCGGCCTGAAGCGCTGACGGCCGGAAGAAGCGCGGCGTCAACGGACGCCGCGCGCCCGCCGAAGTGCGTTTCTGGAATCTCCCCAAGAACCTGTTTCGGTAGGGAAGGCTGACAGACTCGCGCGGCGTCCCCCCTGAGCCTCGTGGTCGCTTGCGCGCTCCACGCCTGAATCGATTCCTGTCCGAAGGCCCCTGCCGAGTCGGAGCCGTCGCCGTCCCTCGCCACGTTGGGTCGTCGAGCGAACCCACTCCTGGCTCAACCGCTTCCGGCGCCTGTTGGTTCGCCAGGAGAAGCGAGAGGACACCTGCGCAACGAGGCTGCACTTCGCCTTGGGCATCATCACTTCGTTCCATTCGCCCCTACCGAAACAGGCTTTAAAGCCACCAACGCCCCAGCGAAGCAGGCTGATAGCCAAACACAGCATGAATGCGCCTGCTCGCCAGACTGCCCCTCCCCCAAGCAATCACTAACACCAAAACCAAACCCCATAGCGCACCTGGAATTTTCTTTCGCTCCCGCAGGCGCGGCGGATTGAGCCACCCCCACTTGCATAACAATTCAAACCAGACCATAAGGGAATAGACTGATTTCAGGCGAAATCAGCAAATCCACATCCGTTTGGAGAAGCTCCCATGTTGCGTATGTTCTTCATTGCCGCTGCGCTGTTGCTGGGTTCTCTGGTTCCTCAGGAGGCAGCCGCATGTGAAGCCTCGTGCTCAGGCGGCAGCTGCACGGGAACGGGAAGCTGCGGTTGCTCTGGCGGCGAGCCTGTCTGCAAGGACGGTAGCTGTCTGGTTTCCCAGCCCACCTGCTTCGCCTCCGCTGCCGAGAACTCCGAGAAGTTCATCCGCAACGTGGAGGCGCAGCTGGGCGACCAGCTCGCCGTCAGCGAGCTTCGCAAGGCCATTGAAGAAGGGAAGCGGGCCCTCTCCCGTGGTGACAAGGCCGCTCTCGATGCCGCCCGCGCGCGCGCGACGACCGCGCTCCAGTCGCTGACGCCCGAAGAGCAGAAGCTTGTCGGGCAGATCAACGACTCACTGTAATTACCGCCCCCCAGAAGCATCCATTTCGGAGCTTCTGCGCGTCTGGACCCTCACTCCAGAACCGGCCTTGGATACCCCCAACAATCCAAGCCTTGCGCCAGATTGGCGTCGTCACTGAACGAGGGCGGAGCCGGACCGAGGACGGCGAAGCATCTCCGCACTGACATTGAGGGTGGAATGAAGCGTTTGTAGATAGCAGGCGGGGCGCGGCGACCACTCGCGCCGCCCCGTCCTGCGGATCCGGTCGTTGTCGGCGCAGGAGCGGGCGTGTCCACGATGCCCGCATCCTCTTCGTGGTGGGAGCCAGCAGATCGGCTGCCCTCGGAAGCACTGACAGGAGTACGGTCTCCCGCGTCGCAGCACGAACGCCGGAGACCGGACATGCTCACCCTGGGCCCTACCCTCGAAACCCCACGCCTCATCCTGCGTCCTCCCACGCTGCAGGACCTGGATGGCTTCTCCGCGATGATGGCGGATCCGGAGTCCGCCCGCTTCATCGGCGGCCTCCAACCGCGCTCCAATGTGTGGCGGGCGATCTGCACCATGGCCGGCTCGTGGGCGCTCCAGGGCTTCGCCATGTTCTCCGTGTTCGAGAAGTCCACGGGGAAGTGGGTGGGC
>NZ_RAWD01000226.1:0-16333 GCF_003612065.1 Corallococcus sp. CA047B | reverse complement strand
CGCCCAGCCCCCTGGCCCCCGTGCCGCCGCCGACGCCGGCCCCGCCGTCCTCCGAGGTCACGCTGGTCAGCGGCCATGAGTCCTCGCACGGGGACCTGGCCCCCCAGGACATGGATCCGATGGACGAGGGCTCGGAGACGGCCCCGCCGCCGCAGCTCGCGCTGCCGCCGTATCCCGGGCACGGCATCGTCCCGCCCCAGGTGGGCCCGGCGAGCCTCAACGTCGAGTTCCCCGCGACCACGCCCTTCGAGTCGCCCGCCTCCGCCAGCGCGCCGGTGGAGCCCTCCGTCGTGGAGGAAGAACTGCCGGTGTCGGAGGCGTCCTTCACGGAACCCGCTCCCGTCACGGCCGCCCCCGTCGCTCCCGTGGTGACGTCGCCGGCCCCGGTCGCGGCGACGGTGACTCCGACTTCGAAGAAGCCAGCGCCCGACGAGGACGACGCTGCGCTGCAGGCCGCGCTGAAGCCCAAGCGCACGGGGCTCTACGTCGCGGGAGGCCTGGTCCTCCTGGCGGCCGTGGCCGCGGTGGTCATCTCCCGGGGTTCGGGCTCGGAAACCACCCCGGTGCCGCCGCCGAAGGTGGAGCAGCCCACGCAGCCCGTGGAGGCGCGCAAGCCGCCGGAAACCCCGAAGCCTCCCGACGTCGTCGCGCCGCCGCCCGTGAAGACCGTGGAGGCCCCGGTCGATGCGGGCACGGCTCCTCCGCAGACGGTGGTCGCGGCCGTCCCCGATGCGGGCGCTCCCGAGAAGACGGCCACGCCCGAGCCCGCGGCGGTCCCTGACGCGGGCCTCGCCGTTGCTCCGACGGCCCCGCCCGACGCCGCGCCGGCGAAGGTCGCCACCTACGCCGACCTCATCAAGGAAGGCCGCACGGCGATGGGCAGCAAGCGCTGGAAGTCGGCGGTGGGGGCCTACCGCAAGGCGCTCGCGCTCGACGCGAACTCGACGGAGGCCAAGGCGGGCCTGGGCATCTCGCTCGCCAACAACAGCAACGCGAGCGAAGCGGGCTTCCGCGAGGCGGCCAAGCTGCTCCAGGACGTGGTCCGGGAGGAGCCCAAGAACGCGAAGGCCTGGTTCTGGCTGGGCAGCTCGCTGCAACTCTCCGGACAGGAACCCCGAGCGGCCGAGGCCTATAAGAAGTATCTGTACCTGGAACCGACGGGAAGCTCGGCGGAAGAGGTGCGCGTACTGCTCAAGGGGATGGGCACCTAGGCGACCGGCGTTCCGCCTTCCCGTCCTTGTTGGAGTCGTCGTGCTCGTCCTCGGACTCGAAACCTCGTGCGATGAAACCGCCGCCGCCGTCGTGGAGGACGGCCGGCGGGTGCTGTCGGACGTCGTCTCCACGCAGGTGGACATCCACCGGCGCTGGGGCGGCGTGGTGCCGGAGCTGGCCAGCCGCAACCACATCGTCCAGGTGATGCCCGTGCTCCACGAGGCCCTCACCCGCGCGGGCAAGACGCTCGATGACATCGACCTCTTGGCCGTCACGTCCGGCCCCGGCCTCATCGGCGCGCTGCTCGTGGGCCTCCAGGTGGCCAAGGGCCTGAGCCTCGCCACCGGCAAGCCCTTCGTCGGCGCCAACCACCTGGAGGGCCACCTGCTCGCCATCCGCCTGCTGGAGGACGCGCCGTCACCGCCGTTCCTCGGGCTGGTCGTCTCCGGCGGACACACGAGCCTCTACGAGGTGCGCGACTACGGGAACTACCGGCTCATCGGCCGCACGCGCGACGATGCCGCGGGCGAGGCCTACGACAAGACCGCGCGCATCCTCGGCCTGCCGTACCCGGGCGGGCAGCCCATCGACGAGCTGGCGCAGAAGGGCAACCCGGAGGCCATCCGCTTCCCGCGCGCGCTGCCGGGCGACAACTTCGACGTGTCCTTCTCCGGCCTGAAGACGGCGGTGCTGCACCACGTGCAGAAGCACGGCGTGCCGGAAGGCCAGGCGCTCCACGACCTGTGCGCGTCGTTCCAGGAGGCGGTGGCGGACGTGCTGTCGAAGAAGCTCGTCGCTGCGGCGCGGAGGCTGGGCCACACGCAGCTGGTGCTGTGCGGTGGCGTGGCGGCCAACTCAAGGCTCCGGGCCCTGTGCAAGCAGCGCGCGGAGGAGCGGGGGCTGCGCATGTTCCTGCCCCCGGTGCGTCTGTGCACGGACAATGGGGCGATGATCGCCGTCGCGGGGTATGAAGCGTGGCGCCGCGGTCTGCGCGGTGACTTCCGCCTCGCGGCCGACCCCGCCTGGCGCATGGAGTAGGGAAGGGAACCCCCCAAGTGGAATCGCCGCGCGAAATCCTCAAGCGCCACGGCCTGCGCGCCAAGCACAGCTGGGGCCAGAACTTCCTCGGAGACGCGGATGCGCTCCAGTCCATCGCGGACGCGCTGGAATTGCGCCCCGGTGAGCCCGTGGTGGAACTGGGCCCGGGCCTGGGCCACCTCACGCGCTTCCTCGCCGCCACGGGCGCGCAGGTGACGGCCGTGGAGCGCGACCGCGACATGGTGGCCGTGCTGGAGAAGGAGGCCATCCCCGGGGTGCGCGTGGTGTCCGGTAACGCCGCCACAGTGGACTTCGCCCAGGTGGCCGGCGCGCCCGAAATCGCCCTGGTGGGCAACCTGCCGTACCACCTCACCAGCCCCATCCTCTTCCAGGTGCTCGCGCAGCGCGCCCACCTGTCGCGCGCCGTCTTCACCCTCCAGAAGGAGGTGGTGGTGCGCCTGGCCGCCGAGCCCGGCAACCGCGACTACGGCCTGCTCACGGTGCTGCTCGGCCTGCACTTCGACATCGAACAGGTGCTCACGCTGGAGGCGTGGCGCTTCCACCCGCCTCCGAAGGTGGACTCCGCCGTGCTGCGCCTCACGCGGCTGTCCAAGCCCCGCGCGCCGCTGGTGGACGAGGCGCGCTTCACGCGGCTGGTGAAGGCCGGCTTCGCGCAGCGCCGCAAGACGCTGATCAACTCGCTCAAGTCCGACAAGGGGCTCGCGACGCCGGAGGTGATGCTCGCCGCGCTCCAGACGGCGGGCGTGGATCCGGGCCGCCGCGCGGAGACGCTGTCGCCCGCGGAGTTCGCCGCCATCGAGCGTGCATTGGGGCCCGTCACCGCGATGGCGCCTCCGCCTCCGGACGCACCCGAATCCGACACGGACTCCGGGCCGGACGCGGACTAGGGATTCAGTGCTTCTGGCCCAGCGCGGCCAGGAGCCCGCCCTGCTGGGCGAGGAAGGCGCGGAACTCGCCCTCATCGATGCGCAGGCGCGCGAGCACCGTGCTCAGCACCTCGTCCACGGATCCGTCCGGGCGGCGCTTCAGTTCGAAGGCCGTCTTCAAGAGGGCCACGCCGTAGAGTGGATCCACGTCCACCGGAGGTGCGGGCGGGGCCGTGGCCGGGCGCGAAGCGGGCGCGGCTTCCTCGCGCGGCTCCAGTTCCACCACCGCCGTCTTCACCCGCTGCCTGCCGCGCATCTGGCCAAACACTCCCGTGGTGCGTGCGTGTTGGCGGGCACCGTAGGGGATGGCCCGGGGGCAGTGCAAGGCCGGGGTGGGCCGGCGAAAATTGCCGGATGCACGGGGGCATGGTTGTGTTATCCGCCCCCCGCGCGCATGCGTCGCATGCGTTGTCACCGGGGGCGGAGGCCTCGGGCCGATGGACCACCGCTACATCGTCGTCGAAGGGCCCATCGGCGTGGGCAAGACGAGCCTCGCCAACCTCCTCACGGAGCGCCTGGGCAGCCGCCGCATCCTGGAAGTGGTGGAGGAGAACCCCTTCCTCTCCAGCTTCTACGCGGACCGGCAGAAGTTCGCGTTCCAGACGCAGGTGTTCTTCCTGCTGTCGCGCTTCCGCCAGCAGCAGGAGCTCTTCCAGCAGGACCTGTTCCGCTCCGTCACGGTCAGCGACTACCTGTTCGCCAAGGATCGCATCTTCGCCAACCTCACGCTGGCGTCGGACGAGCTGGCCCTCTACGACCGCGTCTTCGAGGCGCTGGGCCCCCGCGTCACCCGGCCCGACCTGGTCATCTACCTCCAGGCGCAGCTGGACGTGCTCCTGCACCGCATCAAGAAGCGCGGTCGTGAGTTCGAGCGCAAGTTCGACGCGGGCTACCTGGAGTCGCTCACGCACGCCTACAACGACTTCTTCTCCCACTACACGGAGACGCCGCTGCTCATCGTGAACACCTCGGAGATCGACTTCGTGCACAACGAAGCCGACCGCGAGGAGCTGATGCACGCCATCCAGTCCGCGAAGCCCGGCGTGCAGCACTACGTGCCGAAGGCGTCCCGGCGGCCCTGACGCCGCCCGCCTGGCCGGCTGTTCATATCGCGGTGATCCCCCCACGGAGCCTCGGGGGGCGTTAGAGTGCACCTTCGTGGAACCCTGGCCTCCGGCGATCCCCCTGGGGACGGCGAGGGGCCTGACGTTCCACGAGGCTGTCCCACCCGTCTCCACAGGAGGTGAACCGTGAAGGACAAGGTCACCATCCACACGCTGAAGCGCCTGAAGCAGTCCGGTCAGAAGATCTGCATGGTCACCGCCTACGACGCGACGTTCGCGCGCATCCTCGACGAGGGTGGGGCGGACGTCCTCCTGGTCGGTGACTCGTTGGGCATGGTCATCCAGGGGCAGGACTCCACGCTCCCGGTGACGATGGACCAGATGGTCTACCACTCGGCGGCGGTGAGCCGGGGCGCGAAGCGGGCGCACGTCGTGGGCGACCTGCCGTTCATGAGCTACCAGGTGTCGCCGCACGAAGCGGTGCGCAACGCCGGGCGGCTCGTGGCCGAAGGCAACGTGGGCAGCGTGAAGCTGGAGGGCGGCGCGGAGTTCGCCGACACCGTGCGTGCCATCGTGCGCGCCAGCATCCCCGTCATGGGCCACCTGGGGCTGACGCCGCAGTCGGTGCACAAGATGGGCGGCTACGTGGTGCAGGGCCGCGACGAAGATGCCGCGCGCCGCATGCTGGATGACGCGCTCGCGCTGGAAGAGGCCGGGGCGTACGCGCTGGTGCTGGAGGGCGTGCCGCTGGAGCTGGCGCGCACCATCACCCAGAGCCTGAAGATTCCGACCATCGGCATCGGCGCGGGCAAGCACTGCGATGGACAGGTGCTGGTCTGCTACGACCTGTTGGGCATGAACCCGGACTTCAAGCCGAAGTTCGTCAAGCGCTTCGCCAACCTGCACGGCAACATCACGGAGGCGGCGGGCACGTACTTCTCGGAGGTGCGCGCGGGCACGTTCCCCGACGAGGACCACAGCTTCAAGGCGAACAAGAACGTCCGCCTCGTGGCCGCGACGCCCGTGGGCCCCGGAGTGGTGGATGCGCCCGCCGAGGGCGCGGAGAAGGTCGGCGCCATCTACGGGGCCCCGGTCTAGCCATGGCCCCTCGCGTCCTGCGCACCGTGCCGGAAGTGAAGGCCTGGGTGGCCACCCTCCAGCAGGAGGGCCGCCGTCTGGCGCTCGTGCCCACCATGGGCTTTCTCCATGAGGGCCACGTCTCGCTCATGAGGGAGGGCGGCCGGCGCGCGGACGTGGTGGCCGCTTCCATCTTCGTGAACCCCACGCAGTTCGGCCCCCGCGAGGACCTCGCGCGCTACCCGCGCGACTTCGAGGGGGACCTGGGACGGTGCGCGAGCGCGGGCGTGGAGGCCGTGTTCGCGCCCGAGCCCGCGGCGATGTACCCGCCCGGCTACCAGACCTACGTGGACGTCACCGACGTCAGCCAGGGGCTGTGCGGCGAGCGGCGTCCCGGACACTTCCGGGGCGTCGCCACCATCGTCACGCAGCTCTTGTCGCTGTTCCGTCCAGCGGTGGCCCTGTTCGGGGAGAAGGACTACCAGCAGCTCCAGGTCATCCGGGCGCTCAACCGCGACCTGCACCTGGGGGCGGACATCGTGGGCATGCCCACGGTGCGTGAAGCGGACGGGCTGGCCATGAGCAGCCGCAATGCCTACCTGTCCGCCGACGAGCGGCAGCGGGCGCTCGCCCTGTCGAAGGGTCTGCGGGCGGCCCAGGCCCTGCTGGCCTCGGGCACGCGGGACACGGGCGCGCTGGCGGACGCCGTGCGGCGCGAGCTGAAGGCGGCGGACCTGCGTGAGGACTATGTGGAGGTGCGGGACGCGGAGACGCTCTCGCCCCTCGGGACGGTGGCGCCGGGCCAGACGGCGCGCGTGCTGGTGGCGGCCTTCTCTGGCGCCACACGGCTCATCGACAACATGCCCCTGGACGGTTAGGAGACTCGGGACACGTTATGGCCGGAAAGTCGAAGGGTGTGGGTGCGGAGCCGGGGGTGAAGGTCATTGCCGAGAACCGGCGTGCGCGCTTCGACTACACGGTGGATGACACGATCGAAGCGGGACTGGAGCTCACCGGGAGCGAGGTGAAGTCTTTGCGGGATGGAATCGCCAACCTGTCGGACGCCTATGCGCTGCAGAAGGGCACGGAGCTGTTCCTGCTCAATGCGCACATCGGCTCCTACAAGGCGGCGAGCGTGTTCGACCACCTCCCGACCCGGGGCCGGAAGCTGCTGATGCACCGGGCGGAGATCGACCGCTGGACGGCGAAGGTTCGCGAGCGCGGTTACTCCATCATCCCGCTCGTGCTGTACTTCAGGAAGGGACGGGCCAAGGTGGAACTGGCACTGTGCCGCGGCAAGACGCACGAAGATCGCCGTCACGACATCAAGGAACGGGAGACGAAGCGGGAGATGGACCGGGAAGTGCGCCGTCGTTGAAGGGCGCGCCCGAATTTCCCCGCTGGACAGGCTGGAATGGACAAGAAGGTTTCCGACAAGAAGGAGCGGCTCCTGGCCGCGCTGGATCAGGGGATGGTGATGATCCACCTGGACGCGCGCCGCCCCGGCGTGCTCGTCCCCGCCAGCCTCCGAGGCGAAGCGCACCTGCGCCTCAACCTCTCCTACCGTTTCGAGCCACCTGACCTCACGGTGGGCGAGTGGGGCGTGCGCTCCACGCTGAGCTTCTCCGGTTCGCGCTTCACGGTGGCGGTGCCCTGGTCGGCGCTGTTCGCCATCGCCAGCCACGTGACGAAGGAGTTCTGGATGTACCCGGAGGAGATGCCGCCGGAGCTGCTCCAACAGCCCCCCGTGGCGTCCGCCTCCGTCGCGCGTCCGCCGCAGCCCGCGCCGGTGCCCATGCCCGTCGCGGCGGAGCGGCCTCGTGCCTTCCTGCGTGAAGTGCAGAGCGACCACTCCGACGAGCCGGAGACGCGTCCGGAAGTCGCGGCCGTGCCCTCGCCCGAGGGGGGCCCGCCCGAGGAGCCCCAGCCCCCGCGTCGCGGCGGTCACCTGCGGCTGGTGAAGTAGGGCGGACCCGGAAGGCGGAAGCGGTGGACGTCAGCGTTTGAGCTGGGCGTCCACGTCCGCCTTCGCGCCGCCCATGAACGAGCCCGTCCACGTGCGGTGTCCCCGGAGCTTGAGCTGCACGGGGATGGAGCGGGACGGGTAGACGTTGTCCATCACCACGGGCGTCACGCCCACGTCCACGCCGTCCACCGTCACCCGCGCCCCGGAGGGTTCGCTGCGGATGGTGAGCGAAGGCGTCTGGCCCCCGCCCAGCGTGTGCAGCACCTGGGCCTCGTAGCGCGGCCACAGGAACACCACGCCCCCGGCGAGCACCGTGGCGACGGCGAACAACGCCACCGCGAGTCCCCAGCGTCCACGCCTGCGCGGAAGGGGTGAAGCGGGAGGTTCCAGCTCCCACGACGTGCCTTCCGGACGGGGAGCGCGCTCCTCCAGCTCCAGGTCGCCCGAGCCCGCTTGCTGGATGCTGGGGCGGTTGCTGAGCCCGGCATCCTGGACGTCGGCGAGCGAATGCGTGGCCAGTGCCGGCGCCGCGCTGTCCGCATGCGAGCCGGAAGCAGCTCCAGTGGAGCGAGCAGTGCCCGACGCGATGACTCCGCCGCGCAAAGGTCCAGTCGGAGGCACACCCTGGGAAGGCCGTCCGGTGGAGGCCGAAGCCCCGAGCGGCGCACCAGCGTGGACCACCTCACCCGTTGCGGACAGCGCCACGCCGCCGGGGCTCGGGCTCCAGGGCTCCTCTTCTTCTTCTCCGCCCACGGGCACGGGCGCCGGGCCCGCTGCCTTCCACGGCGCGGCGCCCGAGCCGAAAGCCGCCGTCCCCGTGCCGGCGTTCGGATGCGGGCCGTCGCGGTGCCCGACGGAATCCACGAACGAAGCGGATGGCGTCTGCGCGCCCTGACGAGGCTCCGCGGACGCCACGAACGACACGGACGGTGCCTGCGCGCCTTCCTGGGCTGCGGCCCGGGCCAGCTCTCCCACGGAAGCAGGCAGCCGCACCCCGCGCAGGAACGTGGCCAGGGCATGCGACGACGCGGGCTCCCCCGTCTGCGCCAACCACCGCGCGAGCGCCTCGGACACATCCTCCGGCTCCGGGAACCGGGCCGCCGGGTCGCGCGTCAACATGCGCAGCACCAGCGTGGCCAGCGACGCCGGCACGTCCGGCAGCGACGCGGGCGCCCGGTTGAGGATGGAGTACGCCACCGCCACCGGCTCCGCCGCTGGACCGAACGGGTGCTGCCCCGCGAGCAGCTCCGACAGGATGATGCCCAGCGAGAACTGGTCGCTCAGCGCCGTGGCGGGCTCGCCCTTCAGGACCTCCGGCGCGGCGTAGGGCACCTTGCCCTTGAAGGCCCCGGGCTCCGTGCGCGAGATGCCCTCCAGCCGCGCGATGCCGAAGTCGGTGACCTTCACCTCGCCTTCACGGGACACCAGCAGGTTGGACGGGGACACGTCCCGGTGCGCGGTCATCACCGCCTGTCCGTCTTGCTGGCGCCGGTACGCATGCTGGAGCCCCGCCTGCGCCTGGCTCGCGATGAACACAGCCAGATGCGGCGGGATGCGCAGCCCCTGCCGGTTCACCGCCCGGAGGATGGCGCCCAGGTCCCACCCATCCACCAGCTCCATCACCAGGAAGAGCCCTTCGGAGCCTTCGCCCACGTCATGCACGGTGACGATGTTCTGGTGCTGCAACAGCATGGACAGCCGCGCCTCCGCGACGAACATGCTCGCGATGCCCGGCTCGCGCGCCAGGTGCGGCAGCACGCGCTTGATGGCCACGGTGCGCTCGAAGCCCTCCGCGCCCTTCGCCACCCCCAGGAACAGCTCCGCCATGCCACCCGTGGCCAGCGGTTGCAGCAGCCGATAGCGCGACGTCACGAAGTGCTCCGGGGGGCGTCAGCCTTCAGCCCTGTGACTGGGTGATGTCGCGCAGGTGCTTCCACGGATAGATGCCCGTGTTGTGCTGGTCGCTGAAGACGAACGCCAGCGCGTAGTTGCCCACCGGTTGCATTTGCAACACGCGCAGGTTCGCGGGCACCTGCGCGGGGTCCAGGGTGCGCTTCGCCGTCCACTCGTCCACGCACGCGGCGCACGGGCACTGCTGGCGCAGCACCTGCGCCGTGGCGGTCGTCGTCACCCCGTCGTCCCACGTGAGCGTCAGTGCCTCGCCGTCGGCAGACAGCTTGGCGTCCGTCGCGCTGATGGGCTTGGCCGCGGGCTTGATGCGGTCCCAGAAGTTGCTCACCGGTCCACCTTCCAGAGTCTTGGGCAGGAAGCCCCCTCCCTACCATCCTTCCGGCGGGGTGGGGGGCCCGCCGCGCTCCGGGCGGGACGGGCTGGGAAGGCACGCGCTCAGGACGCCAGCTTGACCGGCTGCCGGTGGCCTTCCACCCGCACGCCCCGCTGGGCGAGCACCGCGCGCAGGGCCAGCACCACCTTCGGGTCCAGCTGCGCGCCGCTCAGGTTGTCCAGGATCTCCATCGCCTTCTCCAGCGGCATGGCCTTCTGGTAGGGGCGCGTGGAGGTGCAGGCATCGAAGGTGTCCGCGCACGCCACGATGCGCGCCAAGAGCGGGATGGACTCGCCCTTGAGCTTGTCCGGGTAGCCCGTGCCGTCCCAGCGCTCGTGGTGGTGGCGCACGCACGCGCGCACCGGCCCCAGGAACGTCACCGGCCCGATGATGGCGTCGCCGATGGCGGGGTGCTCCCGCATCGTGGCCATCTCCTGATCCGTCAGCCGGGACTGCTTGGTGAGGATGCTCTCCACGATGCCAATCTTCCCGATGTCGTGGAGGATGCCGCCGTACTGCAGCTGCCGCAGCTCGCGCTCGGTGAGCTTCAGCTCCTTGCCAATCTCCACCGCCACGTCGCCCACCCGCTGACTGTGGCCGCGCGTGTACGCGTCCTTGGAGTCGATGGAGTTGGCCAGCGCGACGATGGTCTCCAGGTAGCCCTTCTCCAGGCTCTCGTAGAGGCCGCGCGTCTCCATGTCGTACGCGAGCAGCTGCTTGCTCATGTAGTTGAACGTCTGGGCAAGCTCCCCCAGCTCGTTCTTCTGGCGCAGGTTCACCTCCACGCCGAACTTGCCGCGCGCCAGCTCCATCGACGTCGCCATGAAGGTCTTCAGGGGCTGCGTCAGGTTGCGGGAGAAGATGGCCGCCAGCACGAGCGCGACCAGGATGGCGCCGCCCAGGCCCGCCAGGATGCGCCGCTCCATCGTCTCCACCTGCCGGTAGGCATGTTCCACCGGCTGCTCGGACACGATGGCCCAGCCCGCCTCCGGCAACACGGAGTACGCCGCCACCACCGCGTCGCGTCCCTCGCCGAAGTTTCCCACATGGAACAGCTCCGTGTCGGGGGACCCCTCGCGCTGCTTGATCAGGTGCGCCAGGGGCGTCCGCTTCGACACGTCCTCGCCCACCGCGCCCAGGTCACCGCCGCCGGTGATGAGCCGCCCGTGCCGGTCCGCCAGGTACGCGAACCCCGTGCTGCCCACGCGCTCCTGCGCCAGCATCTGCCGCAGGCCCGCGAGCGTCAGGTCCGCCGCCATGTAGCCCTGCACCGGGTCGCCCACGGGAAAGGCCAGCGTCACCACCGGCCCGCCACCGCCCGGGGACGCCACCACGTCCGAATAGCGCACCCCCGTCAGCCCCGCGTCGAGCAGGGCCCGGGCGCGCTCCTCGTGTTCGGCCACCGCGCTGGGGGCCATGTCGTGCACCGCGAAGGCCTGCAGGCCCGGCTGCCGCTGCTTGTCCGCGCCGAACACGGTGAGCGCCAGCACCTCCTGGCGCTGGTTGAGCACCGCCGCGATGTGCGAGCGCTGCGTGTCGCGCGGCAGGGTGAAGAAGCCGCCCGGCACGCTGGACAGCCCCACCACCATCTCCGTGGGGTCCTCCAGGAAGCGCTCGGCCTTGAGCCGCAGCTGCTTCACGCGCTCCTGCGCCAGCTCCTGCGCGTCGCGGATGAGCAGCTCGCGCGTATGGGACACCGACAACCAGCCCACCATCACCGTGGGAACGATGCTGACCACGAGCATCAGCAGGAGGGTGGCTTTGAAAAGACGCACGGCGGTCGCTCCTCACCGGCTGGCTACTTCTGCCAGCCGTCCTTCACCTTGATGTTGAGTTCAAGCGCGTCCGCGGCCAGCTCGAAGCGCCGCGCCGTGGAAGGGACGGACCGGCCCTGTCCCGGGCTCACCGCCGTCACCGTCCAGCGATAACGGCCCGCCGGCAGCGCCGGCAACGCCCATTGCCGGGCGCCCAGCACCTCGCGCACGGGCGAGGGCAGCGGGCCCGCCTCCACCGTCTCCGGGACGACCTCCACTTCGTACCGCGTGGCGCCCTCCACCGCCGCCCACGACAGCGTCACCGGCCCCAGCAGTCCCTGCGCGGACGGCTTCAGCGTGAAGCGGTACTTGTCCGTGGGCTGTACCGGTTGGGGCGCGGAAGGAGGCTCCGGCAGGACGGTGCCCTGCTGCACCCGCACGGACTCCCCCTTCGCGAGGATGCGCGTCGCGTGCTGGGCCTCCACCGTGACAGGCGGCCCCTGGCGGTGGGTGACGGTGGTGGTGCCGCCGTCGTGGCCCACCTCCACCGTGAAGAGGGACGGCTGGGGCGGGTTGAGCAGCGCCCAGGCCTCGTCCGCCTTGTGCAGCGCGTCCGCGTAGCGCGCCTGCTGGAAGTGCGCCTCGGCGTCCTTCAGCCGGTCTTCCGCCTCGCGGCGACGCGCGTCGTTTGGCGCGGCCTTCACCGCCGCGCGCGACATCTCCAGCGCCTTGAGCGCCGTCTGCGGCTCCGCGCTCGGAGCCTTCGGCGTGGCCCCGGAACCACCGCTGCCGCGCCGGGCAGGGGCCTCCGGAGGTTCATGTCCCACCACCGTCGGGGCCGACGGCACCACGGACAGCCCCATCCATGCGCTGAGCCAGAGGGCGGCCTTCATTGGAACTCGATCTTCCTGCCAGCCCGAACCGTGGCGGATGGCGTGGTGACGGACAAGGACTGCGTGGCCGGCTTTTCCAGCGTGGCATCCACCCGTCCGCGAAGGACGGTGACATCCGTGCGCAGCTTGCTCTCCGCGATTCCCACCAGGGAATCGCCCCCCAGGTGCACCGTGCTTCCGTTGGCGAACACCACCTGCGCACTGGCCCCAGCCTCGGTGCGCACCTTGTCGTTCTCGTACAGCGGCAGCTCGCTGCGCGCGGCGCTCCATTCGTCCGCGATCGCGCGTTTGATCTGCACCTCCCCCGTCAAATCCCGCAGGTGCGCGCGCGGCACCGGGGGCGGAAGGGGCGCTTCCGCGGGCCCGCGCGGCTTCTCATCGGCCGTGCAGCCGGGGGGGAGGGCCGCGAGCGCGACCACGAGCAACAGGGGAGGCCAGCGTCGTCCGTTCACCACCGTGGGACGGAGTCTAACCCCAAAGCGCCCCCGAAAAGGGGCCGCCCCAGACCGTTCCGCCTAGTCCAGGCGCCGGTGCGACAGGCATGGAAGATTGCGCCGGATGCGCGCTTGAAGCTCCGGGTCCACCGGCGCTACCGCCAGTCCCTCGCCCTCGGAGGCCCGCGCCGTGACGAGCCCCCACGGGTCCACCACCATCGCGTGCCCGTACGTCTGCCGCTGCGCGGAGTGCCGGCCGCCCTGGGCCGGCGCCAGCACGTACGCCTGGTTCTCGATCGCCCGGGCGCGCAGCAGCACCTCCCAGTGGTCCTTGCCGGTCATCAGCGTGAAGGCCGCCGGCACCGCCAGCAGGGTCGCCCCGTCCCTCGACAGCCGACGGTACAGCTCCGGGAACCGCAGGTCGTAGCAGACGCTCAGCCCCAGCCGTCCCACCTCCGTGTCCGCCGCCACCACCTCCGTCCCCGGCGCCACCGCCGCGGACTCCTGATAGGTAGCACCATCTCCCACATCCACATCGAACAGGTGCATCTTCCGGTACACGGCCAGCCTCGCGCCGTCCGGGCCGAACAGGACGCTGGTGTTGTAGAGCCGGCCGCCGGGCGCGCCGTCCTCCAGGATGGAGCCGGAGAGCAGGGTGACCTTCGTCTCCCGGGCCAAGTCCGCCATCCGGCTCAGGGTGGGGCCGTCCAGGGCCTCGGCGGCGCCGGGACGCTCGGGCTCCGGGCCCATCCAGGAGAAGTTCTCGGGCAGGCCCACCAGGCGGGCTCCCAGTCCAGCGGCCTGGCGCACGAGGCGGGCAGCCACGTCCAGGTTGTGGGCCTTGTCCGCGGTGGACACCATCTGGGCTGCGGCGATGAGGTGCATGGCGGCGGTTATAACGCCGCCAGGGGGCTCGCGAACCCCTGGGAATCCTTCAATCCAGGGCCGCGTTGATCAGGCGCCTCGGGGTGTGTCCTTCCTTTACACCCCGAGGGGGCGTGTGTTACGGACGCCCCGACATTTTTCGACGCACGACATCGAAAAGTGGGCCGCCGTGCCCGCTTTTCGCGTTTTTGGAGACCTGCATCCCGGTATGGAGTCGAAGAACATCAAACAGACGGTGGAAGAGAAGGCGGCGACGCTGCTCGACCCCATCGTGGCGAACGAAGGCCTGGAGCTGGTGGACCTGGAGTACGTCCGCGAGCGTGAGGGCTGGGTGTTGCGGCTGTTCATCGACAAGCCAGGCGGCCGGGTAGGTCTGGAAGAGTGCTCCCAGGTTTCGCGCGCCGTGGAACTGGTGCTCGACGTGGAGGACTTCATCCCCCAGGAATACAACCTGGAGGTTTCCAGTCCCGGGGTGGACCGGCCGTTGAAGAAGCCGGCGCACTTCGAGCGGGTGAAGGGGCAGAAGGTCAAGGTGAAGACCTTCGGTCCGTTGGGCGATCCTCCGCGAAAGAACTTCGCCGGAACGCTCACCGACGTGGCGGCCGACGCCATTTCCGTGGACGTGGAAGGGGGCGGCAACTTCCGCATCCCCTTCAAGGACATCGCCAAGGCCAATCTGGAGTTCGAGTTCTAGTTGTCGACATACAGGGGACCCTGATCGCGCCAGGGCCGCCCGTGGACCCATTTTAGGAGAACGTCATGGCAACCCCAGCCAACCCGGCCGTCAACCTCAACCTCGTTCTGGACCAGGTCGCCAAGGACAAGGGCATCGAGCGGGCTGTGCTCATCGCGACCCTCGAGGACGCGATGAAGACCGCGGCCAAGAAGCACTTTGGCCAGGAGCGCAACCTCGAAGCCAAGTACGACCCGGACAAGGGCGTGGTGGAGCTGTTCCAGGCCATCACCGTCGTCGAGCAGATCGTCGACCCCATCCAGGCGGTCAACCAGATCGCCATGGAAGAGGCCCACAAGAAGGGCATGGAGGTCGAAGCGGACGATGAGCTCGTCTTCCAGATCTTCTACCGTGACGAGGACGCCGCGGAGGCCAAGGCCCAGGACGACCAGTACGGGGACATCCTCCGGCTGAAGACCTTCCGCCGCGGCTTCGGCCGCATCGCGGCCCAGACGGCCAAGCAGGTCATCCTCCAGCGCACGCGGGACGCCGAGCGCGAGAACGTCTTCAACGAGTACCGCGACCGCAAGAACGAGATCGTGACGGGCATCGCCCGCCGGTTCGAGCGCGGCAACATCGTGGTGGACCTGGGCCGCGCGGAAGCCGTGCTGCCCGTGCGCGAGCAGGTCCCGCGTGAGACCTACCGCCCGGGCGACCGCGTCCAGGCCTACGTGCTGGACGTACTGCGCGAGTCCAAGGGCCCGCAGATCGTCCTGTCGCGCGCGTCCGTCAACCTGCTCACCAAGCTCTTCGAGATGGAGGTGCCGGAGATCGCCGAAGGCATCGTCGTCATCGAGGCGGCGGCCCGTGAGCCCGGTGGCCGCGCGAAGATCGCCGTGTCCAGCCGCGACTCGGACGTGGACCCGGTGGGCGCGTGCGTCGGCATGAAGGGCAGCCGCGTGCAGGCGGTGGTGCAGGAGCTTCGCGGGGAGAAGATCGACATCGTCCCCTACGACGAGGACCCGGCCCGCTTCGTGTGCTCGGCCCTGGCCCCGGCGGAGGTCAGCCGCGTCATCATCGACGAGGCCAACCACGCCATGGAGCTCATCGTCCCGGACGACCAGCTCTCGCTCGCCATCGGTCGGCGCGGGCAGAACGTGCGCCTGGCCGCCCAGCTGACCGGCTGGAAGCTGGACATCAACAGCGAGAGCCGCGTGCGTGAGATGCGCGAGTTCGCGAGCCGCTCGCTGGGCGCGCTGCCGGGCGTCAACGAGATGCTGGTGGAGACGCTCTACGCGCACGGCTTCCGCCAGGCGCGGGACGTGGCGGACGCGAACGCGGAGATGCTGGCGCAGATCCCCGGCATCGACCCCGCCCGCATCCCCTCCATGCAGGAGGAGGCGCGCAAGCGCATGGTGGAGGACCAGCAGGAGCTGTCGCGCATGGACCACGAGCGCGAGCAGGCCCGGCTGGCCGAGGCCCGCCGTCACCCGGACGAGCTGTCCCAGCCGGAGCGCATGGCGCGTGTGCGCGGCGTCGGCGAGAAGACCATCGAGCAGCTCATCCTCGCCGGTTACCGCACGGTGGAGGACATCGCGAACGAGAAGGACCTCACCCGCCTGGGCGACGTGCCAGGGGTGGGCATCAAGAAGGCCCGCCAGTTGAAGAGCGCGGCGGAGAACTACCTTGTGGAGGAGGCCAAGCTCCGCGCGGAACTGAACGCGGAGAGGAGCCTGCTGGCGTCGGCCGGCGGCTCGGAGGGCGCGGAAGCGGCCAAGGCACCGTAAGCTGGAGGGGGACGGGGAGATGCGCCGCGCAACGAAACGGCCAGGGACACATCCGATTGAAATCACGACGTCAGGTCCGGTCAGGACCTGCGTCGGGTGCGGTTCGCGCAAGGCACAGGCGGAACTCACCCGGTTCGTGGTAGGTCCCCAGGGCGGCGTGGTGGCGGACAGGCGGCGGAGGCTGCCAGGGCGGGGGGCGTACCTGTGCGGTGCCGGTTGTTTGACGGCAGCGCTCAAGCGTAAGGCGCTGGGCAGGGCCTTCCGAGGCAAGGCGGGGCAGGTTGACCCGTCGCAGCTCGGACAGGCTTGGGAGTGAGGG
>NZ_RAWD01000225.1:0-16338 GCF_003612065.1 Corallococcus sp. CA047B | reverse complement strand
CCCCGCCTCCACCGCCGCCAGCACGGCCCGTACATCCACCACCGGCACGACGTTCGGCGCTACGTCCTTCCACACACCCGCCCGCGTCAGCCACTCCTTCGCGTACACCCCCGCGGGGACCGCCGCCGGCTCCGCCAGCACCACCCGGCGCAGTCCCTTCAACCCCGCCGCGTCCTCCAGCTCCAGCTTCGAAGCCGCTGGCACGATGACCACCAGACGGTTGGACACGAGGTCCACCCGCGACCCCGGCTGCACCAGTCCCGCGCGCTCCAACGCGTCCAGCTTCACCTCGTCCGCGGAGACAAAGGCATCCGCTGGGGCACCCGCCACGACCTGACGTGACAGGTCACTCGAGGCACCAAAGGCGAACCGCACGCGGTGCCCCGTCTCCCTCTGGAACGCGGGGGCGAGCGCCTGGAGCGCATCCGTGGTGCTCGCCGCCGCGAACACCAACACCTCGGCCTCCGCCCGCACGCTCCCCGCCCACATCGCCACCAGGAGCCCCAGCCACGAAAGTCGCATCCCACGCACCTCCAGAAGGCTTCTCAGCGACAACACCCGCACCATCCAAATGCTCACGCCCGAGACTACAGGTTGACCCGCCCCCACCTCGCCGCTAATGAATACTCCGTGTCACGGAATATCCATAAAGAGGAGGATGAGCTGCTCGCGGAGGATGTCGACCGCATGCAGGAGCTGATGTTCTCGCTGGGGCGTCGCCGCTCGCTTCGCGACCCCATCGCCAGCACCTGTGAGCAGCTCCAGTTCACGCCGCCCCAGGTGCACGCGCTCCTGTGGCTGGGCCTGGACGGTTCGCTCACCATGGGCGAGCTGGCCAAGCGACTGGGCGTCACCGAGAAGACCGTCACCGGCGTGGTGGACCGCCTGGAGCGCGAAGGCCACCTGCAGCGCGAGCGCGGTGAGACCGACCGGCGCGTCGTGCGCTGCCGCCTCACCGACAAGGGCCGCCAGACGTTCACCAAGCTCGACCGCTCCATGCACCGCGCCATGGGCGTGGTGATGGGCATGCTCGACCGCGAGGACCGTCAGGCCCTCTTCCGCGTGATGGAGAAGGTGCTGCTCAAGCTGGACCAGCCCGCGCCGGACGCCCCCTCGGGCACTTGAGTCAGGCCTCGGGCCAGCCCGCGCGTCCGCCGGGCGCCCGCGCCAGCAGCAGGTGGGGCCGCAGCAGCAGCGCGAACGCCTCGCGCACCGTCCAGTAGCACCGGTCCCACGCGCGCATCCGCCCGGCGATGGGCGCGGGGCTCGTGGCCACCTCCCAGCCCTCGCGCCGGAAGCACTGCCGCGCGCGCAGCAGGTGGTACGGGTCGGAGACCACCACCACCCGGCGCGCTCCACGCTCCCGCAACACGCGCACGCTGAAGCGCGCGTTGTCGTCCGTGGAGTGGCTCTGCTCCTCCAGCACGCACGCCGACGCGGGCACGCCCGCCGCCACCGCCAGCTCCAGCATCACGCGCGCCTCGGACGGCGGATGCACCCCCACGCCGCCGGACAGGAGCACCCAGGGCGCCACGCCCCGGTGGTACAGCGCCGCCGCCTGCTCCACGCGCGCCACCAGCGCACCGGACGGCACGCCGCCCGGCAGCACCCTCGCGCCCAGCACCACCAGCGCGTCCGCCAGGCCCGCCTGCTCGCGCCGGCCAAAGCGGTCCACCCACCACGCCAGCCCGAAGACGCCGCCTGTCAGCACGCCCGCGGCCACGAGCACGCCCCGGCGCAGGTGGCCGGGTCTGGGAAGGAGGGCAAGCGGTCGCATCGTGGAGAAACCTGTCCCCCACACACGGAGCCGTGTGCAAGCCCGGATACACCGGCAGCAAGGCAGTGTGCCCGCGAGAACAGGTCTCTCCCCCGCCCCGGGGCAGGGTGTCCAGACGACCCGGTGAATTGTTGCGATGCGTATCGCCCGGAGGCAGGAGCGGGGACACAATAGGAAATGACCCGGCCGGGGTCCGGAGCGAACCCGGAGCGGCCGGGGGGCGTGGGAGACATACAAATGGATGTCAAAGGCGTCGCGTTCCTGGCTCGGCAGACCCTGGCGGTGCAGTCGTTCGGCGAGGCGGCGTGGAAGGGGTTCCTCGCGGAGCAGGCGAAGCGGGACCCCCTCTTCGGTCAGCCCATCATGCCGGTGACGCGCATCCCGGCGGATGCCTTCCTGCGGCTCAACGAGGCGTTCACCCAGCGCTTCTATGCCGGTGACACGAAGGCCTACTGGCAATACGGCATCAAGTCGGCGGAGTACGCGCTGGGCCAGGGCCAGCTCAAGACGATGTTCGGCAAGGATGACTTCCGCCGCTTCGCCCTGTTCACGCCCGGCATCTGGAAGGGCTACTTCACCGAGGGCGAGCTGACCGCGCAGCTGCACCAGAACGTCGTCGAGCTGCGCATCACCGGCGTGCCCCGGCCGCACGTCTACTTCGAGCTGGCCGTGATGGGCTTCGCCGCCGGGGGGCTTGCGTACCTCAGTGGCGGAAAGGAGATCCGCCACGAGGTCCTCAAGGGCTTCAGCAAGGGGGACCTGGAGGTCCTCTACCGCTTCACCCTGCCGGGCTGAGCCGGGGCCCCGCCGGACACCTCAGGGCGCGGCGGCCGCGGCGGTGGTCGTCGCCGCGTCCCGGGCCGCCGGCGCCTCGATGGCGACCTTCGGCGTGGCGGCGGGCGCAAGCCGCAGGTCGGCCACCAGTGGGTAGTGGTCGGACGCGCCCACGTGCAGCACGCGGCTGGACACCGGGGTGAACGCGCCGCACGCCATCACGTAGTCGATGCGCAGCGAGCCCAGGAACAGCGGCATCGGGTAGGTGCCCTTCGCGTCCGCGTGGGTGACCTTCGCCACGTCCTGGAGCTGGCGGCGCAAGAGGCGCACCGGACGCGAATCCGGGTCGTCGTTCAAATCCCCCATCAGCAACCGGGGCCGCGCGTCCTTCGCCAGCAGGTTCGCGATGAAGACGCTCTGGCGGACGCGCGCCGCGCCGTTGAAGGGACGGCGGATGAGGTGCGTGGCGTAGACGCTCACCTCGCGCCCGTCCACGTCCAGCACCGCGTGCGCCAGCGTGCGCGGCTCCGCGCCCCGGGGCGTGGGCAGCGGGTACTGCGCCAGCGACTCCATCGGGTAGCGCGACAAGAGCGCGATGCCGTAGTGGCCCCCGTACAGCTTCGTGGTGCCGAAGTGCGCGCGGTACTTCAGGCCGGTGAGCGCCGACAGCCGCTCCACCTGGTCCTCCCCGCCCGCGCGGGTGGAGCCCACGTCCACCTCCTGCAGCGCGACGACGTCCGGCGACTCCGCGCGGATGACGTCCGCCACCTGCGCGAGGCCGCGCAGGCCGGACTGGATGTTGAAGGTCATCACCCGCAGGGCGCCCGCGTCGCGCGCGGCCTTCGGGGCCACGGCGACGGGCGTGACGCCCGAGGAGAGGGTGGGACGCACCACGGGACCGGTGGCACAGGCCAGCGGTCCCGCGACGAGCAACAGGGTCAGGAGGGGGCTCGGTCGCATCAAGGGGCGCGATGGTAGGTCGCAGGCCCTGGCGCTGTCGTCCCACCCCACCGGGCCCGGCCGGGAAGCGGCCGGGCATCCAGGTCCCAGGGTGCGAGCTTTCGCGACGCGGACCGCGCCCTTCAGTTCGCGCGGCGGCGACGGCGCGCGGCCAGCACCGCGAACACCGCGCCCAGCAGCGGCCCACCGGCGGTCGCGGAGCAGCCGCCCTCGTCCTTCCCCTCGTCGGGGACAGGGTCCGTGCCGCCCGTGATGACCACGTCCAGCGAGGTGGTGGCGTGCGCGTCACCCGTCGCCTGCGTGTCGCCATTCACGGAGTTGCCCGCCGCGAACACCTTCAGCGTGCCGTTGGTCGCGGGCGCCACCAGCGAGAAGTCGAAGCGCGCGGTGGGGCCGGTGAAGGCCTTGGGCAGCGAGTGCGTCAGCTCCCCGTTCACCAGCTTCGTGCCGGAGCCCGCGGTGAGCGTCGCGCCCGCCACGCCATCCGTCGCCACGTTCATGCCCGCCTTCACGGCGGGGCCACCGGTGATGACCAGCGAGTAGTTGCCCGTCTGGCCCGCGGTCAGCGCGGACGGACCCTCCAGCGTCACCGTGGGGGCGCTGGCACCGCCGCCGTGGCAGCCGGACGCCGTGCACGACACGCTCTGCTTGCCACTGCGCCCGGGCATGCCGGTGGAGTTGGCGGACGCGGAGCCCGCGACAAGGCACACCACGACCGCGCCAACAGACGAAAGAAAGGACCGCATGGGACGAACCTCCTGAGGGGGAAAATCAGGGAAGACGAGGAGGTCCCCTTCTAGCGCAGTGCGGCGTGGAGTGCAGCAGGCGACATCCGCATCACCCACCAGGGCAGGACGCACCGCGACCTACAGCCAGGCGAAGGCGTCGTGCAGGGCCTTCTGGCCACCGTGCTCCAGCACCTCGCCGTGGCACACCACCACGCGCTCCACGTCCCACGTGAGCGCGCGCTGGAGGGCGGCCCGCGCGGCCTGCCTGTCCTTCGTCAGCACGCGGATGAGGAGGGGGGCCGCGAAGCGCTTCCAGACGCGTTCGACCCGCGCGTACAGGCGCAGCTTCCAGGAGTCCGCGTGCTGGTAGTGGAAGACCAGGTCGGTGACGAGCAGCGTGCGGGACGGCCGGTGGAAGAAGAGGAACTCGCCCAGCTTGGGCATGCCGCGCACGTGCACCTGGTCCACCACGGAGGCCCAGCCCGCGTCCGGCGCGTCGCCCAGCTCCTGGTCGATCCTCAGCGCGGGCTGCTTCGCGCGCAGTCCCGGCGGGGCCACCACCTTCGCGTCCGGGAAGGCGGCGGACCAGTCCGGCAGGTGCAGGTGGTGGTAGAGGTTGGGGGCGACGAGGAAGCGCACCGGCCCCAGGGCCTCCAGCGCGGCCCGCCGCTCCGGGGTGAAGGCGACGGGCGAGTGCACCCACAGTCCGCCGTCCGGCAGGCGGAGGACCGTCATGCGCCCGCCCACCTCGATTCCCAGAAAGGTGAACGGCGCGTCGAGGACGTGGACGTCGTCGGTGAGCTTCCGGAGGCCGGCGTCAGGCGTCATGGGCATGGCAGGTCTGACTTCAAGCATGGGCGAAGTCTCCGGGAGGAGTCCGGGCACGGTCCGGCGTTGATTTCCGGAACATCCCAGCGTAGGCAACCCCCTCTCTACATCCCCTAGCAAGGTTCCCAGCACATGGCCGACAAGCTCACGCCCCGCGAGAAGGGCTTTTCCGAGTGGTACGTCGATCTGGTCCAGAAGGCGAAGCTCGCTGACTACTCGGACGTGAAGGGCTGCATGGTCATCCGTCCCAACGGCTATGCGCTGTGGGAGAACATCCAGCGGACGTTGGACGCGAAGTTCAAGCAGGTGGGCGTCAAGAACGCCTACTTCCCGCTCCTCATCCCGGAGAGCTACCTCAAGAAGGAAGCGGAGCACGTCGAGGGCTTCAACCCCCAGCTCGCCGTCGTCACGCACGCGGGCGGCCAGAAGCTGGAGGAGCCGTACGTCATCCGGCCCACGTCGGAGACCATCATCAACCGCAGCTTCGCCAAGTGGGTGCAGAGCTACCGCGACCTGCCGCTGCTCATCAACCAGTGGGCCAACGTGATGCGCTGGGAGATGCGCACCCGTCTGTTCCTGCGCACCACGGAGTTCCTCTGGCAGGAAGGCCACACCTGTCATGAGACGGAGGACGACGCGGAGAAGATGACCCTCCAGATGCTGGAGGTCTACCGCGAGTTCGCCGAGGACTACATGGCGATGCCCGTGCTGACCGGGCGCAAGACGGAGTCGGAGCGGTTCGCCGGCGCGCTGCGCACGTACAGCATCGAGGCGATGATGCAGGACAAGAAGGCGCTGCAGGCGGGCACCAGCCACAACCTGGGCCAGAACTTCGCCAAGGCCTTCGAGACCAAGTTCCAGGGCCGCGACGGCCGCGAGCACTTCGTGTGGCAGACGTCGTGGGGCGTGTCCACGCGCCTCATCGGCGGGCTCATCCTCACGCACTCGGATGACTCGGGCCTCATCGTGCCGCCGAAGCTGGCGGCCACGCACGTGGTCATCATCCCCATCGCCGGCAAGGCGACGGACGCGGAGAAGACGCAGGTGCTGGAGAAGGCGCACGCCCTGGGCGCGGACCTGCGCAAGGCGGGCCTGGGCGTGGTGGTGGACGACGACGACAGCAAGGGCCCGGGCTTCAAGTACAACGAGCACGAGCTCATCGGCACGTGCGTGCGCATCGAGATTGGCCCCAAGGACCTGGCGAAGAACTCCTGCGTGATGGTGCGTCGCGACCTGAAGCAGAAGGAGTTCGTGCCGCTGGACGAGGCCGTGGCCAAGGCCCAGGCGATGCTGGACCAGATGCAGAAGGACCTGTTCCAGAAGGCGAAGGCCTTCCGCGACGCCAACACCCACGAGGTCAACTCCCTGGAGGAGCTGAAGGCGCGCGCGGATGACGGCTTCCTGCTGGCGCACTGGAACGGCGACGCCAAGGTGGAGGCGCGCATCAAGGAGGAGACGGGCCTCACCACCCGGTGCCGGCCCTTCAACCTCAAGCAGGAACCGGGCAAGTGCGTGATGACGGGCGAGCCGTCCCCGGGCCGCATCGTGTTCGCCAAGGCTTACTGAAGCCTCGGGCCGGAACGACTTCACGGGGGCTGGGAGGTTTTCCTCCCGGCCCCTGTTTCGTTTCAGCTCGCGGCGAGCAGGACGCGCTTTTTGGGCAGGAAGGTGGCCACCGGCTCCGGCTTGCCCTGCACGGGCAGCGGGGCGGCGGCCTCGAAGTCGAAGGTCTCCGCGCAGCGCTCGCGCGTGGCGTTGGAGACGAGCACCGGGGCGCCCACCTTCTTCGTGAGCCCCTCGATGCGGCTGGCCAGATTCACCGCGTCGCCAATGACGGTGTACTCGCGGCGCTGCTCGCTGCCCACGGCGCCCACCACCACGCGCCCGGTGTGCACGCCCACGCCGATGTGGAGGATGCCTTCGCCCCGCGCGGCGCGCTCCTGGTTGAGCTTCTCCAGCGCCTCCAGCATGGCCAGCGCGCACGACACCGCGGCGGCCGGGTGGCCGGGCTGCTCCAGCGGCGCGCCGAAGTACGCGAGGATGCCGTCGCCCAGGAACTTGTCCAACGTGCCGCCGTGGCGGAACACCACCTCCACCATGCGGGACAGGTATTCGTTGAGCAGCGCCACCACCTGGGGGCTGTCCATCCGGTCCGACAGCGTGGTGAAGCCGCGGATGTCGGAGAACAGCAGCGTCACCTCGCGGTGCTCACCGGCCTCGCCGTCGGTGCCCTTCTCGGAGATGCGCCGGGCGACCTCCGGGGAGAAGAAGCGCCCCAGCCGCTCGCGCTGCATCTCCTCGCGCACCACGTCCGTCACCAGCCCCAGCACCGTGCGGCTGACGAAGAAGGCCACCGCGGACGCGAGCGCCATCACCAGCACCATGCCGGGCAGGAACTGGGAGGCCTGCAGGCCCGCGCCCAGCGACAGGAGCGCCGCCCCCGCGATGCCCAGCAGCGTGGCCGCCACGACGACCAGGCGCGACAGCGTCACCATGGACACGACGACCACCAGCACCATGTACACACCCATGGTCAGCAGCGCGGCGGGCACGCCGTTGGAGGAGACCTGGATGGCCTGGCTCTGCAGGAAGTAGATGAGCGGCATGTCGATGAGCGCCACGCCCAGCGCGGGCCGCTTCAGCACCCACGGCACCCGGCGCGCGACCGCCCACAACAGCGCCGCCAGCCCGATGTAGCAACCCAGCACCGGGCGCGACACGCGCCAGTCATCCAGGATGGCCAGGAGCAGCCACGCCCCCGTCGCGCCGACGCGCATCACGTTGAGCCAGGACCCCACGTCGGCCCGCCACTCATCCAGGCGGCTCTTCAGGGCGGTTTCGACTCGGGAGCGGTAGAACAGTGACAGCATGTTTCACGAAACCTACTCCACGGATGGTTCTGTCTCCAGACGTCGCCGGCTGCGTTAGGGTCCGGCCCCATGGCGAGCATCGGGCACGTAGCGGTGGGCATGGCGCTGGGGCGCTTCGAGGCAGGGGCAGCCCCCTGGCGGCGGCGGGTGGCGGTGATGGGATTCATGTCCCTGCTCGCCCTCCTGCCGGACGCGGACGTGGTGGCGTTCGCGCTGCGCATCCCCTACGCGGCGCCCTGGGGACACCGCGGTGCGTCGCACTCGTTCGTGTTCGCGGGGCTGGTGGCGCTCGCGGTGGCGGGGCTGGCCCGGTGGAAGGGGGAGTCCGGCACGCGCTGGGGTCTGCTGACACTCATCGCGGTGGGCAGCCACGGCATCCTGGACGCGCTCACCGACGGAGGGCTGGGCGCGGCGCTCTACTGGCCCTTCTCCCACGCGCGCGTCTTCGCCCCGGTGCGCCCGCTGCCGGTGTCTCCCATTGGCGCGGGGATGCTTTCCGCGCGGGGGCTGTACGTGAGCCTCGTGGAGCTGCTCGTCTTCCTGCCTGCCTGGGCCTATGCGCTGTGGCCGGTCCGGCGGGCGCGCGCCCCCTGAGCGCAATGCCGTCGGAAGGAGGACCGCCGCGATGCGCCTGTTCACCGCCGTGACCCTGGGGGACACCCTCACCGCCGAGGCCGAACGGGGCATCGAGCGCCTGCGCGCCCACGCCCCGGAGGCGAAGTGGGTGAAGCCGGAGGGCGTGCACCTGACGCTGCTGTTCCTGGGGGACGTGGACCCCTCCTGCGTGTCCCTGCTCCACGACGCGCTGGAGCCGGTGGGCCCGCGCCACGCGCCGTTCGTGCTGTCGGTGGAAGGCGGCGGGACGTTTGGCGCGCCGACCCACCCGAGCGTGCTCTGGGCCGACGTGCGCGGGGCCCTCTCCGCGCTGAAGGCGCTCCAGGCGGACGTGGCCTTGGCGCTGGCCCCCCTGGGCTTCGCCTCCGAACACCGGGAGTACACCGCGCACCTGACCCTGGCCCGCTCGAAGCGGCCGCACGGGGACCCGGCGCTGGCGGCGTGCGCGCGCATCCTCGGCCAGGAGTCCTGGGGCCAGGGACTCGTGGACCGGCTGGTGCTGTTCGAGAGCGCGGGCGGCCACTACACGTCCCGCCTGGAGATCCTCCTGGGCGCGCGCTAGCAGGCGCGCAGCGACTGCGGATCCGCCACCGGCACGGCGGCGGGCAGCGTGACGGTGAGCAGCGTGCCCCGCCCCTCGCGGCTCTCCGCGCGCAGCGTGCCGCCCAGGTCGGTGACGATGGTGTGGCTCACCGACAGGCCCAGGCCGGTGCTGCTGGGGCCCGCGGCGACGAACGGCTCGAAGATGCGCGCGAGCACGTCCGGGGGCAGGCCCTTGCCCGTGTCCTGGACCTCCACCACCGCCGCGCCGTCCTCGCTGGTGTAGGCCGCGACGCGCAGCACGTTGCGCTCCGCGTCCTGCGGATCCATGGCCTGCACGGCGTTGAGCAGCAGGTTGAGGAACAACTGGGTGAGGCGCGCCTCGTCCCCGTCCACCGTGGGCAGGTCGTGGAAGTCGCGCTCCAGCCGCGCGCGGTGTTGCAGCTCTCCGCGCAACAGCTTGAGCGCGTTCTCCAGCACCGGCTGCACGGCCACGCGGGCGCGGTGCTCGGGCGGCTTGCGCGACAGCGTGCGCAGGTCCTGCACGATGTGCTTGAGCCGGGTGGCGCCCTCCACCGTCTCGCCCAGCGCCTCCAGGACGTCGTCCAGGTCGGCGCGCGGCACGGCCTGTCCGGCGAGCATCGGCTGCTTGAGCCGGTCCAACTCCTCCCGGATGAAGGAGAGGTTCGCCAGCACGAAGGCCAGCGGGTTGTTCATCTCATGGCCCACCGCCGCCGCGAGCGACCCGAGCGCGGACAGCCGGTCCGCCTGGAACAGCTTCGCCTCCAGCTGCTTTCGCAGCGTCACGTCGCGCGCGAACACACGCAGGCCCGGCGGATCCCAGAGCTGCGTGACGGTGAGCTCCCAGTAGCGGCCATCCAGGTGCACCGTGGGCATGGGCTCGTTCGGGGGCGCCCCCCGCCAGGCCCAGGTGAGCGCCGCGTGCACCAGGGGGTGCTGCGCGCCGCGCTCCACCAGGTCCTGGAATGCCACGTGCGTCGCGGGGTTCGCGTACCGCAGCTCCCCGTCCATGCCCAACTCCAGCAGCGGCTCCGGGTGCAGCAGCGGGAAGGACGCCAGCCGGTACAGGGGCTCCTCCAGCGAGCGCAGCCCGGTGACGTCGCGCGCCAGCAGGCCCAGGCGGACGCCGATGTCCCCCGGAGCCGGAGCACAGGGGGTGATCTCCGCCGCGTAGACGCGCTCCTCGCCGCCCACGGTGAGCCGGTACTCCAGCCGCCCGTCGGAGCCGCCGCGCAGCACGGCGCGGACCAGGGACATGAGGGGCTCGCTCGCCTCGGCGCCCAGGACCTCGTCCAGCCTGCGGCCCCCGGCGCTGCGCACGTCGCGGCCGAAGACGCGGCCCGACGGGGACCACAGGTGCAGACAGCGCCCCTCCGCATCCAGTTCGCCCGTCACGTACTCCGCGCCCTGCGAGGGGCGGGGGCTGGACACCGGCGCGCCCGGGCCCGGGGAGCGGATGAAGCCCTCCACCCGGAAGGGGCCCATGAGCATCTCCAGGCCCGCGCCGTCGGTGTTCATCCGGGTGAGGACGGAGAGCAGCAGCTCCGAGTCCGCGTCCGACAGGCGCCTGGTGAGGATGAGGCCGTCGGCGAGCGTGGAGGTGGTGAAGAGAAAGGGCGTGAGCTGGGGCGCGTCCGCGCCCAGGTACGACGTCAGCGTGGCGCGCATGGCGTGCGCGTCGGTGTGGTTGGAGAAGATGGCGGCCACGTCCGACTCGCCGCGCAGCACCGCGTCCAATGCCTTGCGGTAGGTGCCCAGGAAGCGCTGTTCGGAGAAGAGCGCGTCCGGGCGGAGCCCCAGCGACTCCAGGTAGCGCACGGGCAGCAGGTGTCCTCCGGTGGAGCGCGGCGCCACCCAGGCCACGCGCTTGCCCTGGAGCGTCTCCAGCGTGAGCGGCGCGTCCGCGCGACACACCAGCGCGGAATGGTAGTGCCAGCTGCCTGAACGCACCGCGCGAAGCACCGCCCGGGCCTGCGGCTCAAAGGCATTGCACTGCTCGGCGGTTCCCCACGCCATGTCCACGCGGCCCGCCACCAGCTCCGCCTCCAATGCCTCATAGGTCGGAGACATGGACATCACCACCGGCCGACCCAGCCGTTCCGACAGGGCCCGCGCGAACAACTCCACGCGGACATGCTCCCGGATCTCCCCCAACGAGGGGTAGAGCAGGCAACGGATGGGGGCGCTCGACGCGGTCACGGCAGAATCCTCCGGTTTCCCCCCTCCTCCGGCGGCCCCAGCTCCGGGCCCCCGGTTCACGACTTCCGCCACCTTGCCTGAACTCTTACGCCATTGCACATAATTCCTGAATCACTGAAATAAATTGGTTCCCCAGGTTTACCACACTCTGACCCAGGGTCGTCATTGACCAGGGGCCTGGGAAGGCGCCAGGAGCCTGCTGAGAGCAATGGCACCATGTCTGCACAGCAGCCTTACAGGCGAAGGCAAACCCCTGAAAGGACTGGGCGGATGGCATTGAGAGGCAAGGCACTGTGGGTAGGCATCACCGGGATGGGCGGGGTGCTGTGGTTGGGCGCCCGCGGTGTGGAGGCGGCGCCACACACCGCTGAGGGCACGGGGGTGGAGGCGAAGGTGCGGACCGGGGACGTGGTGTTCCAGACCTCTGGATCGCGGCAGTCCAAAGCCATCCAGGTGGCGACGCACAGCCCGCTGTCGCACGTGGGGCTGGTGGAGGTGACGCCAGAGGGGGCGTTCGTGGTGGAGGCGGTGCAGCCGGTGAAGCGCACCCCGTTCGGCCAATGGAAGGCGCGCGGGGTGAAGGGGCGGCTGCTGGTGTTGCGGCCCACGGGCGTGGAGGCCGCGGCGAAGGAGCGCGTGGTGGCGGAGGCGAAGCGACATCTGGGCAAGCCGTACGACGCGCTCTTCGGGTGGGGGGATGAGGCGATGTACTGCTCGGAGCTGGTGCGCAAGGCGTACGCGGCGGGCGCGGGGGTGGAGTACGGGAAGATGGAGAAGCTGGGCACGCTGGATGTGGCGGGCCTGAAGCGGGAGATCTCCGAGCGCTACCGGGGCGCGATTCCCGTGGACCTGGAGCTGGTGACGCCCGCGAGCATGGCGGCCGATGCCCGGCTGGAGGTGGTGCACTCGGACTTCCCGGAGGCGCGCTGAGGCAGGCCCCGGCGCCCCGTTCGTTTCCTGGCGACCCGGAAAGCAAGACAGGGGCTCACACGCGGGGTGAAGGACCGGTAGGGTTGGCGTCATGCGACACCTTCTTCTGCTGCTGCCCTTGTTCGCCCTCGCGGGCTGTAAGGACCCCCAGGACGGGGTGAAGGTCACCGTCACGTCCACGGGCTTCGTGCCGGGCTGCCTCCGGGTGACGGCCCGGGATGACGCCAGCCAGGAGACCCGGTCCACGGCGCTGGCGGGCAAGGGCGCGCCTTCCGTCGGCGGCAGCGTGCTGGTGGGCGTCGTCCTGCCGGAGGACTGGGGCACCGGGCTCACGCTCAAGGCGGAGGCGTTCGAGGCGCCCTTCGTGACGGACCAGGACTGCACGGGGAAGGTCGTCGCGTCCGGGGAAGGACCGGTCACCATCGTCCGGGGCGAGGCGGCGAAGGGCAATCCCCCGGAGCTCAAGCTGGCGCTGAGCGCCGCCGACCAGGATGGGGATGGCTACATCCTCAAGAACGCGGACGGAACGGGCGGCACGGACTGCGATGACGACCGGGAGACGGGGGCCTCCGTCCACCCGGGCGCCACCGAGCGGTGCAACGACCGGGACGATGACTGCAGCGGCGACGATGACCAGACGTTCTTCGGGCTGGGGGTCGCCTGCACGCAGGATGGGGGCTGCACGGGGAAGCTCGAGTGCGCGTTCAACAAGGTCGGGACCACCTGCAACGCGCCCACCCCGACGCTGGCCTGGGTGGATGGGGACGACGACAAGGTGGGCAAGGCGGGCGTGGAGCCCACCCCGTTCTGCGCCCCGAACACCGTGCCCGACGCGGGCTTCGTGCCGTTCAACGCGCGGCATGACGACTGCGACGACGGGAACAAGAAGGTCAATCCCCTGGAGGCGGAGACGTGCGACGGGGTGGACAACAACTGCGACGGCACCACGGACATCCTGACGGGCACCTGCCAGACGCCCGACACGCATTGCGTGGGGCTCGTGGCCTGCACGGGCCGCACCGAGGGCAAGGTGGATGGCGGCACGTTCTGCATGGGAACGGTCGCGCCTTCCAACTGGTCCCGGGATGAAGACCTGGACAACCACGGCAGCGATGAGGCGCAGGCCATCGTGTCCTGCATCCGGCCGGATGCCGACTACGCGCCCCAGGCGGGTGACTGCGATGATGGCAACCCCTTCATCCACGAGGGCGCGCCCGAGCTGTGTGACAGCCAGGACAACGACTGCAACCCGATGACAACCGAGGCCGGGGTCTGTCCCGCCGGAGGGCCCACCTGGGCCACCCAGGATGTCGGAACGGATCCAAGCCGCGACTGGCTGGGCGTCTCCCTTTACGGAAACGGTGGCGTCTGGATTGTCGGCACCGGCTCGGGCCGGGCGGTCAAGGTCCCCACGCTCAACGCCTTCAAGGTCCTTGACGGAGCCTGCACGGATGGCTCGACACCTCAAATCCTCCCCAGTGTCTGGGCGGATCCCTCCACCGACACCGCCTATATCGGCAGGGATGAGGGTCAGCTCATCGTCCAGACACCGACCAGCACGGACTGCACGCCCAGGACCCCCGTGACGCCCAACACCACGACCACCACGGGCCTGAAGGGCTTCGCCACCAACGGCGGGGGCGTGAAGCTCTTCGGGACGGGGAAGCAGGGGGCGACGACTCATGGCGTGACCTTCCAGTGGAATGGCGGAGGCAGCACCGTGAATGCGCAGGGCCGCAACAACCTGGTCCTGTCCGCCGTGCACGGCATCTCCGAGAGCACCCTCTTCGCCGTGGGCGTGGAAAACGATGGCAAGGGCGCGGTCCTTCGCTACACGGGCAACCAGCCGCCTCCAGCGGATTGGGTGAAGGACACGAGCGTCCCGAACGCCGCCACCGCGCTGACGGCCGTCCATGTCGTCAACGCGAAGCTTGCCTATGCGGTGAGTGACTCGGGCCAGTTGCTGCAATGGAATGGCACCGAGTGGTCCATCGACAGCTCGGGGGCGCCCGCCGGCAGCTACACGGGCGTCCTGGCCTTCGGAAAGAACGCCATCTTCATCAGCACGCTCGGGGGCACGGTGCTCCGCTACGACGGCTCCGTCTGGGACACCTCGACGGCGAGCAACCCCAAGCAGGGCATCGCGGGCACCAGTCCGGCGGACATCTGGGTCGTGGGCCGGGGCCGGCAGGTGACCCACTACCCGTTCTGGCCCCAGTAGCCGGGGCGGCCACCGGGCCGGACTTCGTCCCTGTCGAAGTCCGGTCCGGGTCACGGTGGAGCGCCGGGCGTCAGCGCTTCACCCGCAGGACCTGGAAGCCCTTTCCTCCCGCGCCGAAGCCCTTCAGGTTCTCCGCCCGCACCACCAGGTCGCCGGAGGCCAGTACGCCCCACACGTCCGCGCGGGCCAGGTCCGTGCTTGAGTCCCGCTCGTAGCGCCGCGCCTCGCGCCACGTCGTGCCGTCCGCGCTGGTGAAGAGCCGCGCGTACACGTCCGCGTCAGACTGCACGTCTCCAACGCTCGCCCTTCCCGTCCCCAGCACCTGGCCCCCTCCTGGCAACCCCTTCAGGGAGTAGGCCGGCCCCGGCAGCGTCAGCAGCGCGTCCACCCGCGCACTGGCGTACACCCGCAGCAGCTTCGGGTGCTCCGGCTCGTACAGCGTGGACTGCGCCAGCAGCAGCTCTCCTCCGGACAGCACCGTCCCGGCCATCGCGTTGGAGCCGTAGCCGCCCATCACCTTCGACCAGGTGCGCCCGCCGTCCGTGGAGCGCATCACCGCCGCCTGCGCCGAGCTGCTTCCGAACGTGGCCCACAGCACGCCGCGCACCGGATCCGCGACCAGCGCCAGGCCGTGGCGTGACGCCTGGAACGTGAAGCGCACCGCCCACGTCGCCCCGCCGTCCGTGCTCGCCCACAGCCGCACGGGCGTGCTCCCGGACGTCACCGTCTGGTACTCCAGGAAGAACACCGTGCTGCCCAGCTCCGCGAAGCTCGCCGGGGACGCCGCGCGGTAGGTCCCCAGCGCCACCGCGTCCGTCCACGTCCACCCGCCATCCGTGGAGCGCTCCAGGTGGTAGCTGCCACCCCGGCTCATCTGCGCCAGCAACGTCCCGTCCTTCAGCGCCGCCATCACCCAGAAGGACGCGCCGCCCACGCCCTGGCCCCGCGCGCTGAACGTGCGACCGCCGTCCGTGCTCGCCCACAACCGGGAACGGCCGCCGTCCAGCACCAGCGCGTACACGGTGCCCGCGCCGTCCACGGCCAGCACGTCGTGCGTCGTGTTCGTGAACACCGGCTCCAGCGTCACCGGCCCCGGCACCCCGCCATCATCCGGCGCCGTGCCGCCATCCGACGTGCCCCCGGCATCCGTCCCCGTGCCGCCGTCCGTCGTGCTCCCGCCATCCGGAGTCCCCACGCCACCATCCGGCGCGCTTCCGCCATCCGACGTGCCCCCGCCATCCGGAGTCCCCACGCCGCCATCCGGCGTCCCTGCGTCCTGTCCGGTGCCGCCCCCTTCCGGCTGGCGCGGCACCGCCACGCGCATCACCTTCGCGCTGGAGTTCGCATCCGGCGAGTCCCCGTAGAAGCACGGCACCTCCGTGACGCTGTCCGGCAGCACGTCCAGCGCGGAGAGGTAGCCCTTGAAGCTCGTGCGCGAGTCCAGCGTCACCGGGTCGCTGAACGTCCCGTCGCGCAGCACCCGGACCCGCAGCTCGTAGTCCGCGGCGGACTGCATGTGATTGTAGAAGACATACAGCGCGCTCCCCACCCGGGTGACCGCGGGTTGCAACGCCCAGTCCGGCGTGTTCTCCACCAGCGTGCGCGGCCCGAAGGACGTCCCGTCGAAGCGGCGGTAATACAGACGCTCCGTCTCATCCTTGTAGACCAGGTGGATGCCGCCCTGGCCGTCCTCCGCCGCGCTCAGCGCCGCGCCATGGTAGATGCCGTCGGAGAACGCCTCCCGCGAAGGCCCCCAGGTGTCCACCGGGTCGGCCGCGTCGCGCACCCGCAGGCGCGTGGGTTCGAAGCCGTCGTGCATGGCGTAGAAGAAGACGAGCTTCGAGCCCACGCTCAGCATCCGCCCCCCGCCCCGCT
>NZ_RAWD01000224.1:0-16366 GCF_003612065.1 Corallococcus sp. CA047B | reverse complement strand
CTCCAGCAGCGGGCGCGAAGGTGCGCATCCGCGCCACCGGCGACCTGATGCTCGGCACCACCGTGCCGGAGGGCTACCTGCCCCCCGAAGGCGCCGGCAGCGTCATCGCCAGCGTGCGCCCGCTGCTGGAGGACGCGGACCTCACCTTCGTCAACCTGGAGGGCCCGCTGTGCGACACCGGCCGCACCACCAAGTGCCGCTCGCCCGCCAACTGCTATGCGTTCCGCTCCCCCACCTCGTTTGGCCAATACATCAAGGACGCGGGCGTGGACGTCGTCTCCACCGCGAACAACCACTCCGGTGACTTCGGCGAGGAGTGCCGCCGCGCCACCGAGTCCACCCTGGACGCGCTGGGCATCGCCTGGAGCGGTCCGCCGGGCAGCGTGGCCACGCTGGAGCGCAACGGCCTGAAGATCGGCCTCGTGGCCTTCCACACGTCGGCCGGGTGCAACCACCTGAACAACCTGCCCAACGCCACCGCGCTGGTGAAGCAGGTGGCCGCCACGCACGACATCGTCGTCGTCTCCTTCCACGGCGGCGCCGAGGGCGGCAAGGCCCTGCACGTGCCCCCGGGCAAGGAGATGTTCTTCGGAGAGGACCGAGGCGACCTGCGCGTCTTCACCCACGCGGTGGTGGACGCGGGCGCGCACCTGGTGCTCGGCCATGGCCCGCACGTCGCGCGCGCGATGGAGTTCTACCAGGGCCGCCTCATCGCCTACTCGATGGGCAACTTCGCCACCTACGGCCGCTTCAACCTCAAGGGTCCCCAGGGCCTGGGCATGGTCCTGGAGGTGGAGCTGGACAGCCAGGGCCGCTTCTCCACCGGCCGCATCCTCCCCACGAAGCAGGTGGGCGAGGGCATCGCCCAGCCGGACCCGGACGCCAACGTCGTCTCCCTGGTGCGCAAGCTCTCCCAGGAGGACTTCCCCGAAACGGGCGCCCGCATCGCCGACGACGGCCGCCTCTCCCCGCGCAAGGCCCCGGTGACGGCCGCCGGCAGCGCGCCGTAGCGCACCCCCTTCCCGACAACGCCGCACCCCCACCCACGGACCTCCGCGTCCGTGGGTGGAGCGGAGCGTGTCCGGAGCGTCACGTCCCGCGCGTCGCTGTCACGGAATGCCTGCCCTGTTGAAGCCGGGCTGCTGCCTGGACTGCCGTCCTCTTCATTGCGACTCCAAGCGTGCCGCGCCGTGCCGGGCGCGCCGTCACGCCGTGCGCTAAGAGAAAAGCCGCCGTGTCATCGACCCACCGACTCGCCTCGCTGCGCCCCTTCGAACACCCCGGCTACTTCGCGGTGTGGATGGGCGCGCTCATCTCCAACATCGGCACCTGGATGGAGACGGTGGCGATGGGCGTGTACGTCACGCAGACGACGGGCCGCGCCGAGTCCACGGGCGCCATCGTCGCGCTGTCGTTCCTGCCCGCGGTCATCCTGTCGCCGTTGGGCGGAGCGCTGGCGGACCGCTTCGACCGGCGCGCCTACGCGGCGCTCGGCGCGGTGCTGCAAGCGGCGCTCGCGGGCGTGCTGACGGTGCTGGCGTTCCGGGGGCAGCTGTCGGTGCCCGTCATCGGGGTCATCTCGTTCCTGAATGGGTGCGTGGGCACGCTCACCTACCCGGCCTTCGGCGCGCTGCTGGCGGAACTGGTGCCCCCGCATGAGCTGCACCTGTCCACGAGCCTCAACTCGGCGCAGTTCAACCTGGGGCGCATCCTGGGGCCCACGCTGGCCGCGCTGACGTTGCAGGTGAGCGGACCCGCCTGGGCCCTGCTCGCGAACACGCTGTCGTTCTTCGCGGTGCTGGTGGCGCTCTCCCGCGTGATGCCCCGGCCCCGGGACCCGGCGGTGAAGCGCGAACCGCTCTGGGCCGGCATCCGGCGCGGCATCACCGTGGCGCGCGACGACGAGGACATCTCCCTGGTGCTGGTGGCCACCTTCTTCGTGGCGGCGCTGGTGGCGCCCTTCATCGGGCTGGTGCCGGTGTTCGCCATCCGGGAGCTGGGCCAGGGCGCGGCGGCGACGTCGCTGCTGGTCACCTGCCAGGGCGCGGGCGCGGTGACGGCGGCGCTGGGCGTGGGCACGCTGGCGGAGACGTTCGGCCAGCGCCGGCTGCGCGGCTACGCGGCGACGTCCATCGCGGTGCTGTCCGGCATCTACTGGCTGGCGCCCACGCTGCAGGTGGCCGCGGTGTGCATCTTCTTCCTGGGCGCCAACTACCTCGTGCTGATGAGCAGCCTGAGCGCGTCCTGCCAGAACCGCGTGCCGCGTGAGCTGCAGGCGCGCATGGGCAGTCTGTACACCATGGTGTTGGGCGCGGGCTATTCGCTGGGTGTCTGGTTTCAGGGCGCGCTGGCGGACCGAGCGGGCCTGCGCTTCGTGGCGCTCAGCACCAGCGCCATCTTCCTGGCACTGGTGTTGACCACGCGCATGCTGCGCCCGGCCCGCTTCGAGAACGTGCACCTGGCCCAGGCCGAAGTGCAGCCATTCTCAGACAGCTCGCACTGACGCGTCAGGCCATTGCCTTCCCGAGGGAACGCAATCGCGTCTCAACGGGACGCAATCATTTCCGACCCAGGACTCGGTAATCCCTTACGCACCTTGGGGCGTGAGGGGTTGGACACGGCGTCTGTCTGAATGGCGACGGGATTGCACTGGGGGCGGGCACCTCCTGCTCACCCGGAGGCAGTCCCATTCCAAGGAGCCCCCGCCATGCTGTCGCCCCAGACCGCTGAAGCCGTCCGGCGTTTCCTGACCCCCGCGAACCAGATCGACTTCCCGCAGGACCCCACGCTGCAGAAGCAATTGAATGAGGCCTGGACGTTCAACCTCACGGGCTTCACGCAGCAGGGCATCACCGGCAACCCGTGGAACAGCATGAACGCGGCGGACAACACCTGGTACTTCAACCCGGTGACGACGGACCCCGCGGAGGTGGTGTACCAGCCCATCCAGTGGAACGCCTTCCCGGGACGGTTGGAGTACTACTACGGCGGTGGCGGGGGCACGAACAGCACGGGGCTGGTGTTGCCCACGAACGACCTGCAGGCGCTGGCGGACACCGGCAAGACGGCCGGCGGCAAGCCCTTCTCCGACCTGCCGCAGATCACCAATCCCTGCTCGGCCGTCGTGTCGAACTACGGCCCCTTCGGGCCGCGCGGCTGGCAGGACGAGTACTGCGAGTGGAGCGTGGAGCGTGACGCGAATGGCAACATCGTCCGCATCGACTTCACCTGCGAGAACCCGGAGTACTGGAACTCGCTCTGGGCGGTGAGCCCCGACAAGGTGCTGGAGCTGTACCGGAGCACGCTGGGCAAGCCGCAGATCCAGCTGGCGGACCTGTACCTGGTGGACCCGGTGCGCAAGACGCCCATCGTGGATCCGTCCACCGGGAAGCCCGCGTACAACCCGCTGAACAAGTGGAACAGCGGTCCGGTCTCCACCGCCTCGCAGGGCGGCGCCATGCACCTGACGAGCACGCCCAACACGCTCCAGACGGAGATCGGCCTGGCCTCCGCGGCGACGGTGCCGCGCCCGGGGGGCAACGGCAACGCGCAGGCGCTCATCTGCTGCGCCCAGTACGGCCAGCCCGCGCGCAACAGCGACCCGCACATCGGGCAGAGCGTGAACCAGCTGGTCGCGCCGCCCAACCCCGCTTCCGCGTCGATGAAGGCCACGTTGGCCAACCCGCCCGGCCTCTACATCCAGACGCCGGACTTCGCGTCCTACAACTACCAGTCGCCGGACGGGACCGACGTGTCGACGTTCTGGACCATCGTGCGCGGCAAGGAGGAGCTGCATGACGAGCTGGGCCGCAAGCTGCCCGGCAACTACATCCTGCACGCCACCTTCCAGGTGCCCGCGTCCAAGCCGTACACGGTGTCGGACCTCACCATCAACGGCCAGAAGATCCAGTGGGCCTCGCAGGTGGCGCAGACGTTCTTCATGCAGATCACCGGCGCGGGCCTGAAGCAGTCGGGCAAGGCTCCGGAGCAGTCTTGCGTGGCCACGCCGCCGACGCTGCTCGCCCAGCCGCTTCAAATCTTCCACTCCAGTGTGTTCTTCGCGCTGGTGCAGACGAACGTGCCCAACGTGATGGGGGTGCCCATGAACCTGGCCAGCAACAGCACGCTCATCGCGCCCCAGGTGAAGGCGGGCCAGTCGAACGTGTCGCTGGTCATCACCGCGGACACGTTGTCTGGCGGCGGCTTCCCCCAGGTGTCCTTCGGGGACGGCGTCACCGTGAACGTGCAGAGTCTTGCCAAGGTGACGTACGCGGTGCCGGGCAACACCTACCCGGGCGAGGTGTCCGCCATCCTGCTGACCGTCAACGTGTCCGCCTCCGCGGCCCCCGGGCCCCGGAGCCTGTGGATCACGAATCAAGGGCAGGCGCAGTCGGTGGGCTTCCCCGCCGCGCTCCACGTCGTGTCGGCCTGAGCCAGGACCTCCATGACCTTGCCCAGGAATCCCCCGGCCCTGTCGCTGGTGGCGCTGCTGTCATTGACAGCGGGCTGCCTCAAGAGCGCGCCTTCCGCTGAACCCGACCCGGTGGGGGCCCAGGCGCCTCCTCCCATCACGGCCGAAGCCCGGAAGGCCTCCACGCCCACGAGCTTCTCGTGTGGCAATACGCAGACGCTTCAGTTCGGCCCGGACATCCCGCCCGACTTCAGCCAGGTGTCCAGTCAGGTGGACGCGGACTGTTTCGCCTGGCAGCAGTTCATCGCGTTGAACTGGCCCGCCGCGTCCATGGACGGTGGGGCGGATGCGGGCTTCGGTACGCCCGGGGACCTGGGCGCGGTGCAATGGCAGACGTGGATGGACGTGGCGCAGGTGTTCCTGCCGGACGGCGGCCCGCCGCCTCCGTGGGGAACGGTGCCGAAGGTGGACCCGGCGTGTCTGGCGGAAGCGGGCCTGACGGCGGTGGAGGCGAAGGGCCTGTTGGCGCTCACGGTGGCGTCGAAGTTCGCGGAGCAGTTCGACCCGAACAGCAGCGCGCAGGCGTTCCCGTTCAGCGGGCCCGCGTGGCTGGGTGCGCAGAACGGCACGAACGTCTGGTACGACGTGCGCATCAGCCAGCCGGAGTTCGACTACGTGGTGGACGCGGGGCTCTACAACGCGTCCAACCAGATGGCGCAGGCGGACGCGGGGGTGGCGCTGGTGCTGCCCCAGGGGTCCTTCCAGTCGAACAGCGTGGGCGCCATCGAGACGAAGTCGGCGTGGATGGAGGTCTCCACGCCGACGGATGCTCGGTGGAACCGCTACAAGCTGGCGCCCGCGGTGGTGGTGGATCCTTCCACGCAGAAGTGTCGCACGGCGACGGTGGCGTTGGTGGGGTTGCACATCATCCACGCGACGCAGAGCCAGCCCACGTTGGTGTGGTCCACCTTCGAGCACGTGGACAACGCGCCGAACCACAACGCGGACGCGGGCACCACGGCCTGGAACTTCTACAACGCGCAATGCCAGCCACGCACGCTGTCGGTGCCGGCGAACTGTTCCGCGGATGGTGGGGCCACGCAGGTGACGGTGGGCTGCACGCCCAACACGCCGCCGCCGTACTTCATCGGGAGCGGGTGTCCGGCGCCGTCGGCGGTGCAGGTGACGCGGATGACGCCCATCGACGCGACGGCGGCCGGGGTGACGACGAAGGTCCAGCAGCACCTGGCGCAGGCGTATCCCAGCTCCGTCTGGGGAAACTACCTGTTGGTGAACACGCTGTGGTCCACCAGCTCCAGCGCAAGCCCCACAAGGCCGGTGAAGGCACCGCTGCCGTTCGCCTCGCCGGCACCGTCCGGGAGCATCCCCATCGCGAACACGACGATGGAGACATACATCCAGCAGACGGCGGACTTCGGTCAGGGAGCGAAGGCGAGCAACTGCATCGTCTGTCATGCGGGCGCCAGCATCCAGGGTCCGTCTGGCATTGCGTCTGACTTCAGCTTCATCTTCGGACTGGCGCAGGGGCTGCCCGCCAACGAGCAGGCCCGCCTCAAGTCGAAGCGGGTGACCCCGGCCATCAAGGCGGGACAACTGCATCCGCCCAGGATGCGCCGCATCCTCCAGTAGGACGTGCGTCGGGAAGGCGCTGGGGCCACACGGCTCCAGCGCCTTTTTCATGCGGTGGGGCCTTGTGGGGGCCCAGTGCACCGTGGATGGGGAGCGGACAAGATGAAGCTTCGCGGTGTGGTGGCGGTGTTGCTGTTGGGTTGCATGGGCTGTGCGACGACTCGGACGGTGACGCTCGATACCGGCCGAGGGAAGCCGCCCATCGTCTACCGGCCCTCGGAGACCCGCCCGGTGGAGATCGCCCGGGACGCGTTCGAGGAGGGCGTGACGCGGCTCGTGCTCGGCATGAAGTTGGATGTGGCCGTCCGTGAGGCCGATGAGGCGGCGAAGCACTCCCTCCTGGCATCCACCCATGGCGTGGTGGACGGGGTCCGGGGCCGGACAAGCCTCGTGCCGGGTGGGTCCGCGCTGGGACTGATGGAGCGTCGGAGGATGGCGCTGTCCTTCGCGCTGGACACGGTCTGGGAAGGTGTCGAGGTCGCGCTCCGGGACATCGCCAACCCGGACGCCCTGCGGGCCATGGTCGTCTCCCTCATCGGGACCTCGCTGGTGATGCTGGTGGCGCCTGAACCGGTGACGAAGTTCGTCGCGCTCGCGTTGACGGCCTGCCTCATCGCCTACCTGGGAACGGGACCGGTCTGGCACATCGGGCAGGCGTTCCTGCGACTCATGGAGGAGACGGCGGAGGCCACGAGCGTCGAGCACCTGGAGGAGGTGGGGCACCGCTTCGGCAAGGTGATGGGGGACAACGGGGCCCGGGTGCTGATCATCGTCGCGATGGCGGCGCTGGGTGGCAGGTCCGGAATGGCGGCGCAGGGACCGCGAATGCCTGGCTTCACCCAGGCGGCATTGAAGGCGCAGGTGGAGGGTGGATTCCAGCTCTTAGGGGTCCTGGCGGGTGAGGTGCATTCGATTTCACTCCCCGCGGCCGGAGTGCTCGACATCGCGCTCGCGCCCACGGCGGTGGCTGCCGTGGCCATGGGACCGGGCGGCGGGATGCAGGGGGACCCGGATGGGGAGGTGCACCACATCTGCACGGACAAGAACGAAGTCTCCGCGTCATCCGGTGGACCCTGGACCCGGATCTTCGAGGATTTCTTCCGCCGAGCAGGAATGAAGCTGAGCGATACCGTGAATCAAGTTCGCATCCGAGGGCACAAAGGACCGCACCCACGCGAGTACCATCAAGAGGTCTATCGGAGGCTCCAGTTGGCGACGCAGGGATGCAGGGAGATGCAATCCTGTCGACAGGCCCTGACCGGTGAGTTGATGAAGATCGCGAAGGATCTCACAACGGATGGAACACTTCTGCGAGGGCTCATCACCCGGAACCCGGAAGGATGAGGACCATGTCCACACGCTTCTTCGACCTTGATTTCGACGTCTACGTTCCAGGTCGCTGGTATCTGGCCGAGCCCCATCACCGTGACGGGCCAGAGATTGAGGACATCTGGCAGTTCATCCAGGGCAAGCCGGTGGAACTCCATGAACGGCTCCAGATTCCACTCTCACAGGCAGGCAGGGCCTTGGACTTCGACAAGACCACGGTCGGTGGTGCGCCCATCGTCAACGCCCGCGTCGCCGCCGTGTTCCGCGAACTTGCGCCCCGTGACACCCAGCTCTTCCCCGTCGAGGTGGAAGGCCAGCCCGACCCGTACTTCCTGCTGAACGTCGCGCGCGAACTCAACTGCATCGACGACGCGGCCTGCACCGAGGCCAGGCGCTGGCTGCCTGAAGACAACCGGCCGGACCGGCTGGGCGAGTACCACGTCGTGTCCGGCCTGCGCATCGATCGCTCGAAGGTGGGCGGGGCACGCGTCTTCCGGCTGTGGGGCTACCACCCGCCCATCATCGTCACAGGCGACATCAAGGACGCGCTCGAAAGCACGGGCGTCACCGGCGCACGGTTCGTCGAAGTCTGAGGCAAGCGCCCCTCACTCCCCCTCCAGGTCCCGCTTCAGCTTCGACAGCAGCGCCACCGCGTGGGCCGCGTATGGGGAGATCCACCGTTCGTGGATCTCCTGGAAGGGCGCCGCGTTGAGATGGTTCCACCGCGTCCTGCCCTCGCGCCGGACGAGGATCAGCTCCGCCCGCTCCAACACCCCGATGTGCTGCATCACCGTGCAGCGATCCAGCGTGGACGCGAAGTGCTCGCACAACTCCCCGGTCGTCCGGGGCGCGTCCTTCAGCAGATCCAGGATGGCCCGCCTCCGTGAGTCCGCCAGCGCCTTGAAGATGAGGTCGTCCCGGGTGCTGCTTGACATGTTATAAATATATAACCTATTTCTGGCCGCGCCAGGAAACAGGAGGGTGCCCCCATGGAGACGAAGTTCCAGGTGCAGCTGAAGATCCAGAAGCCGGTCGCGGAGGTCTTCGACGCGGTCGTCCAGCCGAAGAAGCTCAGCGGCTACTTCGTCCAGCACGCCAGCGGGCCCCTCGTGGAGGGCACGACGGTGCAGTGGCGGTTCGCGGAGGTGCCCGGGGACCACGACGTCATCGTCCGGCAGGTGGTCCGGGACGAACGCATCGTCTTCGAGTGGCCCGCGGAAGGCGGCTCCCTCACGCGGGTGGAGATGCTCTTCGAAACGCTCGACGCCAGGAACACGATGGTGCGCATCAGCGAGTCGGGCTGGACGCAGGACGCCCAGGGCTTCAAGTCGGCCTACGGCAACGTGGGCGGCTGGATGCACATGCTGTGCTGCCTCAAGGCCTTCCTGGAGTTCGGTATCAACCTGCGCGCCGGCGGAGCCCTCTGAGATTCGATCCCCGTCGGAGCCGGACGGGAATGTCACCTCCCAGAACCCGTTCCCCCGCGTCCCCACCGTGCCCGAGGAGGCCCATGTCCGTCCGCGTCCCCGCCCTGCTCCTCTCCGCCCTGCTCCTCTCCGCCCCGGCCGCCAACGCACAGGAACCGCGCCGAGCCCCTGAGGCGCTGGGCCTGGGCATGGAGGGCTACCCCTACCCCGCCCCCGTGCAGTTCCTGCCCGTCACGCTGGAGGGCCAGGACCTGCGCATGGCGTACATGGACGTGAAGCCCACGGCCAACGCCAACGGGCGCACCGTCGTCCTGCTCCACGGCAAGAACTTCTTCGGCGCGTACTGGAAGGACACGATTCGCGTCCTCACCGGCGCGGGCTTCCGCGTCATCGCGCCGGATCAGGTGGGCTTCGGCAAGTCCTCCAAGCCGGCCATCGCGTACAGCTTCCACACGCTCGCGTCGCTGACGAAGAAGGTGCTCGACACCGTGGGCGTGAAGCAGGCCGTCGTCGTCGGCCACTCCATGGGCGGCATGCTCGCCACCCGCTTCGCGCTGATGTACCCGGAGACCACGTCCCAGCTCGTGCTGGAGAACCCCATCGGGCTGGAGGACTACCGGGAGAGCGTCCCCTGGAAGTCCACCGAGGACCTCTACCGCGAGAACCTCCAGGCCACGGAGGAAGGCCTGCGCAAGTACCAGCGCACCTACTACGTGAAGTGGAAGCCCGAGTACGACGAGTACGTCCAGGTCCTCTACCGCCAGACGCTCAGCGGCGAGTACCCGCGCATGGCCTGGGTCTCCGCCGCCACGCAGCAGATGATCTACGAGCAGCCCGTGGTGCACGAGTTCCCCCTCGTGCGCGCGCCCACGCTGGTCGTCATCGGCCAGGAGGACCGCACCGTCGTGGGCAAGGGCAGCGTGCCACCCGCGCTCCTGCCCAAGCTGGGCCAGTACCCCGCGCTGGGGAAGAAGACCGCCGCCGCCATCCCCGGCGCCACGCTGGTGGAGTTGCCGAACGTGGGCCACATCCCCCACTTCGAGTCACCCGACAGATGGCACGCGGCCCTGCTCGATTTCCTGCGCAAGGGCTCGAAGTAGCCGCCCCTTTGCGCGTAGGACTGCCAGCGCATGCACTCCATTCGCGTGGTGCGCCACGCGTCGGAGCGGGGCGGCTGGGAGATGGCCCTCGCTGAACCCCCCGCGCACCTGGCCGGCGTCGTCCGTGACTACTGCGGCTACCGCGAGGCCACGGCCGCGCCCCTGCGCCGCCAGGAGCTGCCCGGCGTCCAGGTGGTGCTCATCCTGGAGTTCGGCCCGCTCCTGAAGCACCTGGACGACGCGGGGCGGGTGACGCGGCACCGCTCCGGCTTCACCGCGGGGCTCGACGAGCGCTGGAGCACCACCGAACACGGCGGCGTGTCCCACGGGCTCCAGGTGAACCTCACGCCGCTGGGGGCCCGGCGCGTCTTCGGGCTGTCCATGCAGGAGCTCTCCCACCGCGTGGTGGGCCTGGAGGACCTCTGGGGCCTGGAGGCGCGGCGGCTGGTGGAGCAGCTCGCGGAGGCTCCGGGTTGGGCCGCCCGCTTCGCCCGCGTGGACGCGTTCCTGACCCGACGCCTGGAGCGGGGCCCGGAGGTGGAGGCGGGCGTGCGCTGGGCCGTGGAGCGCATCCACCACGCGGGCGGCAACCTGGACATCGCCGCGCTGGCGCACGAGCTGGGCCGCAGCCACAAGCACCTCATCCACCAGTTCCATGAACACGTGGGCCTGCCACCCCGAAGGCTGGCGCGTCTGCTGCGCTTCGACCGCGCGGTGCAGCGGCTGAAGGCCGGCGGGCCCCTGCGCCAGGCGGAGCTGGCGGTGGAGCTGGGCTACTTCGACCAGGCCCACCTCCACCGGGACTTCCGCCAGTTCACCGGAGGGCCACCGTCCGCGCTGCTGCGCCGTTCGCTGCCGGACGCGGGAGGCTTCGAGTCCGGGTCGCAGGTGAAATCCGTACAAGAACCGGCCTGGGGCGATGGGCAGGATGCACGGTGAAAGGAAGTCCGCCATGTCCACCCCCCTGCCCAGCATCTATCCGTTCCTCCGCTACGAAGACCCGGAGGCCGCCCTGCGCTTCCTGAAGCAGGCGTTCGGCTTCGAGGAGCGCGCGGTCTACCGCTCACCCGACGGCGCCGTGGCCCACGCCGAGCTGACGCTGGGCCACGGGCTCATCATGTTCGGCGGCGCGGACAGCGCGAACCGGATGAAGATGGCGTCATCGAAGCAGGTGCCCGCGAAGAACCAGGGCGTCTACATCGTCGTCACCGACCCGGACGCCCTCTTCGCGCGAGCGAAGGCCGCGGGCGCGGCCATCCTCATGGAACTCACCAACACCGACTACGGCTCGCGTGACTTCAGCGCGCTCGATCCCGAAGGCAACATCTGGAGCTTCGGCACGTACCAGCCGCTCGCCGCGCCGCCGCCGAAGGGCTGAGAGGTTGACGGCTTCACCGGGAGGCGAGCGGGCCTCGCGCCTGCATCGACGGCAGAGGACGTCTATGCAACGCTTCCCGGTCTGGCCGGGTTCCGGCCGTGAAACCCCCAGGGTAACGCGATGAAGCTGCTGCTCGGACCCATCCTGTACGCGAAGGCGCAGTCCACGCCGGACCCGAAGTCCCACGACGTGTGGAGCTTCTACGTCAACGTGTTCCTGGACAGTCCGTCGGTGGGGGTGTCGCCGGCCCTGAGGCTGTGTTTCACGGACGCGCGCGGCGTCCAGGTCGCCGCGTTCGAAGAGGCGAAGCCCGCCGTGGACTTCACCCGCCTGCCCAGGGACACCGCCGGCGTGGTGTGGCGCTGGGAGGTCGTCCTGCCGCGCAAGGACGTGGCCCAGCGGCTGTCCTATCACTTCGAAGCGTTGGACCGACCCGGCGTGCCCGTGACGTTCGAGCGTCCGCCGCCGCGAAACCCCCGGACCGCGCCCCCGGACAGTCCTCCGAAGCCGCTCGTCGTGTCCGACGTCGTCGTTCCCCAGCGGGGAGTGTCGCCGAACATCGCGTTCTTCTCCTGCAACGGTGCCAGCCGTGCGAGTGATTGGAGCGACCTCGCGGAGCCCTACGCGCTCTGGGACAAGATGCTGCAGCAGCACCAGCGGGAGCCGACGGATCCGGCCAAGACGCCGGGCTTCCAGTTGCTCATCGGGGGTGGGGATCAGCTCTACGCGGACTCGCTCCACAACTCGATGGAGCTGCTGCACGGGCACATGAAGCTGTCGCGCTCCAAGCGGCTGAACCGGCCGGTGCCGGACGGGCTGCGCGAAAGCCTGCTCACCGAATACGTCTGGCTGTACCGGGAGCGGTGGGGAGGCCCGGAGGGCATCGCGCCGTTGCTCCAGCGGGTGCCGGGCCTCTACATGTGGGACGACCACGACATCTTCGACGGGTGGGGTTCGCACGAGGAACTCCAGCGCTCGCCCTGGTACCGGGCCATCTACAGCGCGGCGGCGCGGGCCTTCGAGGCCTTCCAGAAGGGCACGTTGGACCAGCCCGGGGCGGCGCGCGAACCGGACGACGGGGAGCTCCTCCAGCCGGTGCTGCGGGAAGCGCAGGACGTGGACCCTCGGGAGGCGCGGCACTACTTCCAGACGTTCTGCTTCTCCACGGAGGACTGCGACCTGGACGTGGTGTTGTTGGACTTGCGCAGCGGGAGGACCAGCCGGGTGCTGGACCTGGACGACGCGCATCCGCAGTCCGAGTTCACGGTGATGAGCCGGGCGCAGTGGGACGCGTTCGACGCCTGGCGCGAGGAGCACCGCCAGCGGCCGGAGAACGGGAAGAAGGCGCGGCACGTGCTGGTGGTGTCCTCGGTGCCGCTCGTGCACCTGCGCTTCGGGCCGGCGATGGAGGACATGACCGGAGGCATCAACCTGCGCGACGACCTGCTGGACCAGTGGGAGTCGGCGGTCCACCGCGGCGAGCGCACGCGGCTGTTGATGAACCTGTTCGCCCTGTCGAAGCGGTCCTACTGCGCGGTGACGGTGTTGTCCGGAGACGTGCACGTGGGGGCGAGGGCCCGCGTGCGTTCACGCAATCCGGACCACCTGGTGCCCGCGCTGGGCACGGTGGGAGAGGTGTTCATCGAACAGGTGACGTCCTCGCCCATCATCCATCCCCCGCCGTGCTGGTTGGCCTTCAAGGGGATGCTCGCGATGTCGAAGGATTCGCGCGAGGACCTGCCCGGGTTTCTCCAGACGGAGCTGCTGCCGGTGGGCAAGGAACTGTATTTGCGGGACCGCAACTGGTTGTCCATCCGGTTGGAGCGGCCGAAGCATCGGGACGGACTGACGGCGCGGCCGAAGCTCTGGGTGCGGTGGATCGCGGAGAAGCAGCACCTGCCGATGGAAGTGGTGGTGGAGCCGCCGCCCTTCCTGCCCCGGGGCTGACGGGCGACATCCCGCCCTGCTACCCGTGTCTGGCACCGCGTACATGGAGCTGGTGCTGTGATTGCGCTCATCAACGCACGGGCAGTTCGCGGAACTTGATGCCGACCCATCCACCCTGCTCCACGGCGTCCTTGAAGCGGTCGGTGCCGATGATGACGGTGCCGTAGTTGCCCACGCGAAAGAGGTCCGTGTCCGTGGGCAGTGAGGCTTCGTCGAGGATGGGGTCGTCCGGCAGCGTGAAGCCTTGTCGTCCGCAAGTGGTGCATGGGGGCTCCAGGTCCGGCGGAAGGCAGTCCCGGTGGAGCAATCCGCGCGGCTCGATCTGGAGTTCAATGAGTTCTGGCGGCGTCTTCTGACGGAACTTCAGCTCCGTCTTGCATCCAAGCAGACCGCGCACGCCCGCTGCCTGGAGGCTGTCGAAGGTGTCCCGGCGAACGACGATCCAACAGCTTTCGAGTCCCGAAAAGGGAGCGAATTGACCGGAGGCACGACCTACCAACGGACCGAAGCTGGTGCCGGGTGCAAGCTCGGAGCCTGGAGGCACCAGGGGACGCACCAACTCCCGGAGACGAACGAGTTCGTGAAAGGGTTCCTGTCGGGCTTCTTCGAACTCGTGTCGTTCTGGAAGCTCCGACAAATCCACGGCGGGATAGTGATCCCCCCAGGTGGCCCAGGTGACACCACAACCTGGACAGTTCTTCAGCCCGGGCAGAAACCATTTTGGGGAGGCATTGAACTCGCCCTTGTAGGTGGCCCAGGTTGCTTTGTCGGGACGGAGATAAAAATAACGGCTCATGGCCTTGGGTGCCTTGGCTGCGGAGAATCAGTAGTACTGCTGAAGGGAATCACCCGTGAGCTGAAAGCGGTAGATGAGGCTTCCTGCGTGTTTGTAGATCTCCGCAGGGGAGGCCCTCCTGTTTGCATCACGGAAGTCACGCCAGGCTTGATTCCAATCGCCACCCCTGTCCCCTCCGCTGTGAATGCGGCGGTGAACGTGAACGGGAACGGGCAGGGTGTACAGGTGGATGTTGACACCCTGTAGCTTGAACCAATCTGCGAGATCCTTCGCCTGTGGGAAGATGTGATGCTTCTCCATCTTTCCCGCGGGCAACCGCCGTTGCGGCAGCGTCACGGGCCGGATGTCTTCATCCCGGGGGAACACCACGACGGGCTTCCCACCGCCCGGCAGGTTCATGCTCCCGCCCCAGTTGCGCCGGGGCCCACTGCCCGGCGCGGGAGCCACCGCCATGGGAGGCGGCCGGGGCGGAAGTCCCCGCGCCAGCACCACCTCCCCGGGCACGTCCTCACACCGATAGAAACCGCACTGTGTATCCCCACACAGCAGGGTCACACAGGCATCTTCCCGCGCTTCACCGCACTCCGCTTCCGCCGCATCCCACCGTTGCTGGAGCGGCGTGCTGGATGCGCATGCCGCCATCAACAAACCCAGCACACCCCACGTCAGCCACTTCCCCAGGACTCGCACTGTCACAGAGGCCGCGTCTCGATGCCGGATTCGAGCACCGTGATCACGACGTAGAGCGTGACGTACGGATTGAGGAAGAAATAGCGGAACTCATCACCGGAGAGGGCCCGGATGTGCCAGCGCTCAGCGGCCTCCGAAAACCCTCCCAGCTCCGAGGGCAACGGCATGCACCGCACCGCCGTGAGCGCATCCTTCCGGCTCTGGAACACGGGGAGGCCCCCTTCGGGCCCCTCCATCCAGTACTGGCCCAGCAGCTCACCGTCGGCCGTCGCCGCCTCCAGGAGATGGTACGGCTCCCCCGTCGGCGCGGTGTCCTTCGGCATCCGCTGGAGCCGTTCAGCGACCTTCTGGACGAACTCGTTCTTGCCCATCTCCGCCATCTCGACGCTCCCGGTTCGCACTCCGCTCGACACCCCTACACCGTCAGGGCAGCGGTCCCTCCACCAATCGCAGCACATCCGCCAGCACGCCGGCCGCCGTCACCGCCGCGCCCGCGCCGTACCCGCGAATCACCAGCGGCGTGGGGCTGTACCGCTCCGACAGGAAGCTGAGCGCGTTCTCGCCGCCCTTCACCGCCGCCAGCGGGTGCTCCAGCGGCACCGGCACCAATCCCACGCGCACGCCCTCCGGTCCCACGCTGCCCACGTAGCGCAGCACCTTGCCTTCCTTCCGGTATGCGTCCACCCGCTGCTGGAAGATGCCGTCCGCCTGCGGCAGCCGCGCCAGGAAGTCCGGCAGCGGCCCGGTCGCGTCGAACTCCTCCGGCAGCAGCGACGCCAGCGTCACCTCCTCCAACTCCAGCGTGCGCCCCAGCTCACGCGCCAGGATGAGCACCTTGCGCGCCACGTCCGTGCCCTCCAGGTCGTCCCGGGGATCCGGCTCCGTGAAGCCCTTCTCCATCGCGGTGCCCACCGCCTTCGACAGCGGCACGCCCTGCTCCGTCAATCCCAGGATGAAGGACAGCGAACCGGACAGGATGCCCTCCACCCGGTGCACCGTGTCGCCCGTGCGCAGCATGTTCTTCAGCGTGTCGATGACCGGCAGCCCCGCCCCCACGTTCGTCTCGTAGAGGAACTTCCGCTGGTGCCGGGACGCCGTCTCCCGCAGCGCCCGCCAGTGGTCCTGCCGCCCCGAATTCGCCTTCTTGTTCGCCGTCACCACATGCAGCCCGGCCGCCATCAGCGCCGGATACCCCAGCGCCACGTCCTCGCTGCTCGTGCAGTCCACGAAGATGGGCCGGCCCGGCCGCCGCGCCCTCGCCCAGCCCCGGTACGTGTCCAGCGTGAAGCGCTCCGTGCTGGTCTCCAGCCGCGCCTTCCAGCCATCCAGCGCCACGCCCTCCGGCGCCACCAGGCTGTTCCGGCTGTTCGCGATGGCGCACACCCGCAAATCCAACCCATGCGCGCGCAGCTTCGGCGCCTGCTGGTGGATCTGCCGCAACAGCTCCCCACCCACCGTGCCCACGCCCGCCACCAGCAGCTCCACGATCTCCGTGGTGCCAAAGCACTTGCGGTGCACGTGCGCCATCGCGCGCGGGCCGTCCACCTGCGCAATCACCGCGGAGATGCTCCGCTCGCTGGAGCCCTGCGCGATGGCCGCGATGCTGCAATCCACATCCGCCAGCGCGCTGAAGAACCT